>CAZOSE010000012.1:0-17920 GCA_964582385.1 uncultured Lachnospiraceae bacterium | reverse complement strand
AAAAAACACTGTACAGATAATTTATATACTTCTGCACAGTGTTTTTCTGTTAATTTATATAATCTTCTTATTCTTTATAATCTCCTATTTTACTATGGCGTCTATCTCACTTTGAGAATCACTCTCAATTTCTATTACTACTTGATTTGGAAGACACACAATAGTTTCACCTGACTTTTGAATCTCCTTATGGTTAACACATATTTGATCCGGACAACTCGCTTCTGACATTCTTACAAAGCCATCTTGAATCACTAAAGTATTATATGAACCGTCATCAAAATCAAGATTAATAGTTCTCTCTTCATGTAGTGAAAATTCCCTCCAGGTTTCTCCACTTACCTTTACAACTACCATTCCACCATCTTCTTGCCTAATAATCATTGCAATAAATAAGACAATTGATACTACAACTACAAGAGCTATAAGAATTATATCATTTCTCTTAAATAACTTATTTTCCTTTATTTTTATCACCTAAATTTCATCTAAGACAATTGTAAATGGTCCATCATTTGTAAGGTCAATTGCCATATCTGTTCCAAACTCACCTGTTTCCACTATGTCTATATGTTTTCTACATACATCAACAAAATAATTGTAAAGTTCTTCTCCCTTATCGGGACTAGCAGCTTCAATAAAGCTTGGCCGATTTCCCTTTTTGCAGTTGGCATACAAAGTAAACTGAGAAATCACAAGTAATTGCCCACCAACATCCTTAAGAGATAAATTAGTCTTTCCTTCTTCATCAGCAAAAATTCTTAATTTAATCAATTTATTCACATATTTATCTACAATTTCTTTTGTATCTTCATGGCCTATTCCTACTAATACAACTAGACCTTTGTTTATTTCTCCCAAACACTTATCACTAACAGTTACGGATGCCTTTGTTACTCTTTGTATAACTAACTTCATTACTTTACCACCTTATTTAAAAAAGATTTTCCATCTAAGTTATTCTCTAGCTTGAAATAATCCAAAATACTACTTCCAATATCAGCAAAAGTAGACCTCGTTCCAATGTTAACTCCCTCTTTTATGTCTTTTCCATAGACTAATAAAGGAGTATACTCTCTTGAGTGATCAGTAGATTCGCTCATTGGATCACAACCATGATCAGCAGTAATCATAAGAATATCTTCATCTTCAAGTCCATCAATAATACGAGGAAGGTGATTATCAAAATATGTTAATGCCTTAGCATATCCATCAACATCATTTCTATGGCCATACAACATATCAAAGTCAACTAAATTAACAAAACAAATCCCTTCAAAATCTTTACTTAAATACTCAACAGTCTTTTCAATACCTTCCGCGTTATTAGTAGTCTTAATAGTACTAGTAATGCCTTTTCCTGCGAAAATATCATTTATCTTTCCAATTCCTATGACTTCATAGTTGTTCTCTTTTAGACCGTCAAGCATTGTAGGCCTTGGTGGTTGTAAAGAAAAGTCACGTCTTCTTGAAGTTCTTTCATAACTTGGAAACTCACCAACAAATGGACGTGCTATTATTCTTCCTACACCCCATTCATCTTTACAGATTTCTCTTGCTATTTCACAATATTCATAAAGTTGCTCTATAGGCACAATATCTTCATGGGCTGCAATTTGTAGTACACTATCAGCAGATGTGTATACAATTAAGTCTCCTGTTATCTCATGTTCCCTACCATAATCATAGATAACATCTGTCCCTGAATATGGCTTATTACAAAGAGCCCCTCTTTTAGTGCGAACAGAAAGCTCATCTAGTAATTCTTTTGGGAAACCATTAGGAAAGGTTGGGAGTGCGGTCTTTGATACTAAACCAGCAATTTCCCAGTGACCAATTGTTGTGTCCTTACCTAGGGACTGTTCTGTCATCCTAGCATAGCTCCCTGTTAACTTTTGATTCTTATCACCAACCATAACTCCGTCTATATTGAAAAGCCCTAGTTTAGTCATGTTGGGAATGTCTAAATGTTTACTTGTAAAAACTGATCCAAGAGTATTACTTCCTACATCTCCAAATTTATCTGCATCTGGTGCTTCACCTATGCCAAAACTATCTAATATTATTAAAAATATTCTTCTCATAATTCCTTCCTTTCATTAAGATATATCCTTTGTTGATAAATCTTAAGTTTTATTTAAATTCCTTAAATTCCCCTTAAACCAATTGTTAAGGGATTTTTACTATGTTATAATCATTTAGAATTAACATTTGTTTAAGAAAGGTGATTTAGTTGTGAATCAATTTAAAAATCTAATAAAGAAATATAATCATGTTTGGGTCTTTTCATTTTTCTTTCTATATATGGCATGGTTCTTGTATTTAGAAGCCAATAATACAAAAGACTTAGTTACTATATACATTAAGTTAGATGATTATATACCATTTAATGAATGGTTTGTTATTCCCTACATATTATGGTTTGCATATGTTTTTCTTGCAGTTGTATACTTCTTCCTTAAAACTCCCAGGAATGAGTTTTACAGTTACTATGCTTTCCTTTTTGTTGGAATGTTTACATGTTTGATTATATATAGTATATGGCCAAACCAGCAAGGTCTAAGGCCAGACCTTAGCACTATAGGTAGAGACAACCTTTTAACAAGAGCTGTTGGATTGTTTTATTCCTTCGACACTCCGACGAATGTTTGTCCAAGCATACATGTATATAACTCCTTGGCTACCCACATTGCAATAAGTAAGAACCATAGGCTTAGAAATAATAAATTAATTTATTTTTCCTCTTGTGTTCTTATGATTTCAATTAGCTTGTCTACCATGTTTATTAAACAGCATTCTGCTTTTGATACAATATGCGCATTAGCCTTAGCTGCCCTAGTATATTTATTAATATATTACCCTTCCGAAAGGCTTGCAACAAAGAAAAAGTTCAAAAAGATATTCAAAGACAAGTTATATGCAAATTGATTTTAATATTCGATTGGTACTTATCTATTTATAGAAATTCTATGGTTTCATTAGTATGAAACCATAGAATTTTTTTAGTTGAAACCAAATATCTTTTGTGCCGCTTTATATGCACCAGCAATAATTGCCTTGCCTGGTTTTCCCTTTAGATGTAGGGTTTGACCGAGTAAACCATTCTTTATCTTTTTATATAAAGCTTCATTACTATTATTTAGATATTCCCATAACTCGTCTTTTTTAGCAATACTCTCATCAGTATCTATCTTTATTAAAAAGACTGATGAAATTGTCATCATCATAGAGACATAATTAATCATATAATCCTTAAGTTTTTTTCCTTCAAGATTCATTACATCATGGGAGTCTATTATAATTTTTGTAACCCTTATTTGTTGATCTATTCTTCTTTTCATTACATCTTCATTTACCGATTGGTCGTCTCTTCCAATAAAATATCGATAGAAATCCACATCCAAATAATATATAGATTTTACAAATGGCAATGGTTGATATACGAAAATATTGTCCACATAAAATGTGTGTTTTGGTAATTCAAGTCCACATTCTCTAAGTAGTTCTGTACGGTAAATAGCTGAATGCATAAGAATATATTGATATATTCTAAAATGTTTGATATCTTCCCAGGTAAATATTTTATCTACAGGTAAAGCGCTTTTATAATCTATAGGTGTTTGCTTCCCAAGGTTCACCTTTTCGTACACATAGTTTACTATCATTAAATCAAGCTTGTCTTTAGATAATTCTTTTAAAGAGGCTATTACCTTACGTAAAGCTTCTTCATTTACCCAATCATCACTATCTATTACTTTATAATACATTCCAGTAGCATGTTTTAATCCTGTATTAACACCTTGTCCATGACCACCATTTTCCTGATGAACTGCTTTTATTATATTAGGATACTTAGCTGCATATTCATCAGCAATTCTTCCTGTATCATCTTTTGAACCATCATTTACAATAATAATCTCCACATCATCTCCACCAGTTAGTAATGTTTCGATAGCATGTTTCATGTACTCCTGCGAATTATAGCTAGGAATAGCAAAGCTTATTAACTTCATTTTTTCCTCCATTTATCTAAGACCCCTTTTATTAAAATATTTTAAAGCAATCAACCCATCTATTTTAAATTTTCAGGGTTTAAACACTCTAATTCAGGAACAACAAATCTTCCATCTTTACGTATTAATACATCGTCAAAATACATTTCTCCTCCACCATATTCAGGTGTTTGGATACAAACTAAGTCCCAGTGAATGGCAGATTCATTGCCATTATCTGCACTTTCATAACAATTACCTGGTGTAAAATGAAATGAACCCATAATTTTTTCATCAAATAAAGTATCCTTCATAGGTTTTGTAATATATGGATTAACACCAATTGCAAACTCACCTATGTATCTAGCTCCTTCATCTGTATCAAAGACATTAGTAATTCTCTCAGTATCATTGGCAGTAGCATCAATTATTTGCCCGTCTTTAAAAGTTAGCTTAATATTTTCAAAAGTAAACCCTTGAAATACTGCTGGGGCATTATAGGTTAATGTACCATTAACTGAGTTTCTAATAGGTGCTGTAAATACTTCCCCATCTGGTATGTTACTTTCACCAGCACATGGAATTGAATCTATCCCTTTAATGGAAAACTCTAAATCAGTTCCTGGGCCTACTATTTTAACTTTATCTGTTTTATCCATATATTTAACGAGGCTTTTCATTGCTTCATTCATTTTTGAATAATCTAAGTTACATACATCAAAATAAAAGTCTTCAAATCTTTCTAGACTTGTATCTGCTAGTTGAGCCATTGCACTATTTGGATAACGAAGAACTACCCAACGAGTCTTTTTTACTCTTACATCATGATGAACAGGAGTAGAGTAATATTTTTCGTATATTGCCATTTTATCAGAAGGTACATCAGATAATTCAGAAACATTATCACTACCTCTAACTCCTACATAGCAGTCCATTTCTTCCATGAATGCTGCATCTGACTTGGCTAATAACTCCATTTGCTCTTTTGTACAATTAAGAAGCATTTCTCTTTGAACACTTGGATTTGTGTACTCTGGAAATGGGATTCCACCTACTTTATAAACCTCTTTAATTATTTGCCTTGCTAGATCTTGGGTAGAAGCTCCTGTATAATGAACAAATACCTTTTCACCTTTTTCTACTTTCATTGAATAGTTTACTAAGTTTTTTGCTAATACTTTTATTCTATCATCCATTGTTTTTCCTTCTTTCTTTTCTTTTATTGAATTGATTGTTGCTTCTTGTTTCTATCTTTATCTAAAACTCTTCACTATATGAAATAAAAACATTACCGTTTTCTTCAAATTGCCTACTAGCTTGTTCTTTATTAACACTTTTTGTGTCCCCTGTTAATGGGTCATATATTATTATATTACTATTATTATATCCTATAATCAATATATAGTAACTAGGATTATCTTTGGCAATAATTGGCCTGTTTTCACTTACAAAATACAAGACTTGCTCTAAGCTAGCTCCGGTAATGTTAACATATCTTTCACCATAATGTTCTTTAAGTAATTCGTATCCATTTATATCTTTAGGAGAAACAACATTATTGAATTTATAATTGACTAGGGATGTGGCACATGCTTTAAAACTATCTGTAGAAATTGTACTTTTTTCTTTTATCTTATCGTCTACTTGATTATTGATCTTTGTAAAGCCACGTTCCCAAATAATATGTTGATTTAAATCAAATACCACACCAACATTTTCATCTGCTTTCCCGATTGCTTCACCAGCATTTTCATAGATTCCTTCTATATCTCCCCATGCATAAACTATATACTTGCCTGGGTATCCCATTTGTGTCTCTAGTCTTAGAGTTGTGTCCTTTGTCACAACTGTGTTAACAGTTTCTTTGTATTTATAAGGTTCATCATCTTGAGAAAAATTAGAACTTATATACCATTCTTCTAGTAAAGTTTCAGAATCCTTTTTTACTATTCTTATATCCTTACTACTTAAATCCATGTTATTAAGAATATTATCATCTTTAGCAGGAATAATATTCGAACTTGTTCCCTGTTTACTAATTGTTCCCCTTTTTACTGTAATAATATTACTATCTACTTCTATATCTGTAATAAAATAACCATCATCTTGGTACTCTTTTAAAGTAGCACCCTTAGAATTGGAAATTGCAATCTTAAACATTGGAATAAGAGTGCTTCCTTCTAAGGTTGTGATTATATCATAGCTATTAGCAATTCCATAAATAAAATCATCACCTATTGTTCCTAGTAATTTAACTACCGTATCATTTGTTGTCTTTATTTCTTTTTGCACTTGCGTTTCTAAATCATAAATGATTATTTTTTTATTTAATCCTTTTTCATCTTTTTCTTCCCAAGCGATATAATGGTCATCTCTAATAAAAACAAACGTATTTACATTAACGCCAGTAGATATTTCCCTAAGCTGTTTAGTAAGTAAATTATAACTATATATAGTATCATTAATATTAAAATAAAATATTTGCTGTTCATTCACATAACTAAAGTCTCCAATGACTTCCTTTAGAACTTGATAAGTCACATTAGTTGGTATATATGTTAATTCCTCTATCCTATTATCAAGATTATAATAACGATATAAAATGATTCCTACATGGCCTTCATATGCTCCACGATTCATATATCCGTAAACTAAGAAATCAATGTTGCCATCCTTATCCATATTGATAATATTTATATCATGATCATCATAAGTGTCCCTAATATAATCACTCTCATGTTGACGAAAGGAAAACACTTTCACCCCACTATTGTCAAATTGATTAAAACACCAAAGTTCTTTATTAAAAACAAATGCAAACTTACTAGAGTCCCCATTAGTGAATAACTCAATATCCACATCATTAGTTATCCCAAGTTTAATATCCCCTGCTTCTTGGCCTTCTTCGTTAATTCCAAAAACAGACTTCATAGTACGTTCGTAATTCAACAAATACATTCTGCTTGTTGAATATCTTATCCTATAAAACTCATTTACATAATAGTATTCTTGTCCAGATTGAGTATCGACTGATATAATATATTTTAAAGCAATAGATGCAAAATCACCACTAATCTCTTTAATTGTAGGAATAACATCCCCTACGATGTTTGGTTGTAAGTCTTTCCATGTTACTAGATCAAAGGGTGAATTAATTGTAATATTAGATATTGAATCTTGGGAATTATCTGTTTGTTCTAGATATTTTGCAATACTATCATCCTTATTAAAGGTAGCTTGATGGAAGTCACTCACATAAGAAAGTTTAGATTCAAGGTTGGAATCATCCACTTGTTTTAATCTACTGTAAAAGTTTATCTTTTTACTTTTATTTGTTACAAGTGTAATTCTAATATAGTATTCTTGTCCTTGCTGTAATTGGCTAGTAAGCACAATTTTTGCAAGCTTATGTGCTCCTGTTTCATCATTTTCCAGCGCTTTAATATTATCAGATTCTACTATTCTATCATCGTATATTGAATGAAGTTCATAGTCGACTCTTCTGATTTCATAATCATTTTCATTAATTATAATTTTGAAACTTTGCTCTGCATCAACTGGCGTTATAGCCTCTCTATTCATCTTGCTATCAATATTTGTACTATATCCATGAAGTCTGTTAACTTCTTGATCCTTTAAGAGAATGGAGATTGTTGGATATGTGGTTTCTGCCATAGCAATTGTCTCGATTTTTTCTTGACGACTTTCTACTTTTATATCTCCACTAAAATAATATAATCCTAATACAAATACTGCTATTAAAATTATTGTTCTATATAAATATTTCAACATAACTTCCTTCCTTCTACACAATAGGTTACTAACCTTGTTTTATATTGTAGTTTTCTAGTTGATATTCTATCATAGTTTTTTAAATAATCATATACTTTTTAGTGCTATAGATTCTTAATAGATTCTTAATTTATCACGATTCATCGAATTAAGCATATACTGATAAATAAAATGTATCCATATATCAAGGAGGTTCTAATGAAATTTTCTTCATCTGAATATCCATCACAGAAAAGTTCAAATAATATGAATCCAACAAATACTAATGATAACCATAAAACAAAAGTAAAAATACCAAACTACACAACTCCTGTGTATAATGCATCTAAAAACTATAATGAAACTAGAGTATTTGAAGGCATGCCCCCTAGTCCTAACAATAGGATGCCTATATCCCCTAATATGCCTAACAATAGGATGCCTGCTGCCCCTAATATGCCTAACAACAGGATGCCTTCTACCCCTAATATGCCTAACTACAGGATGCCTGCTGCCCCTAATATGCCTAACAATAGAACGCCTAACAATTTTGAATCTTATGATGACTGGTATGATTACAATGTTCCTGATAATCAAAACAATATGTATGAGCCATATAATTCCATGTACCCTCATCCAGTTGGAGTCCCCTTAATGCCACTATATGGTTATGATAATTCTGAGGATGCAGAAAAAGACTGGGAATATTTCAGACAGTTATGTCCTAGTACTGCTAAGAGAATATTAAGGGAAATCGATGAGGAGTGTGATAAATTAGAATATGATGGTAGCTCTATGTTTGACGAATATCCAGATAGGGTTTATCTTGGAAAAATGGTAAACAGAATTTATAGCAAGATGAAAGATGAAATAGAAGAACCTTTAGTTTACAGCGAAAGTATCAAAACCTCTTATACTTGTAATTTAGAAGACCACGAATCAGAATCTGAGGATACCGAAGAAATACAAACAAGCGAATTCCAAAGAGATAGTGGTAGAAGAGGCAGTAACAAAAGAGGTAATAACAGGCCTCCTGTAAGAAGCAACAATTGGCTTAAAGACTTGATTGAAATACTTTTATATCAAGAAATGGTAAATCGCCGCCGTCGCTATCGTAGTCGCCGCCGCTGGTTTTAAGGTTAAGGTCTAATCAATTATAATATAATGGGGTGCAATATTTTTGCACCCCATTAGTAAATACCTTATTATAATGAAATTCAATATTAGTTTGTAGGGTGAAACTCACTTGTTATATTCACCCTTTATATAATATCAATTAACTTAATTTTCTTCAATTAAGTTAATTCTACGAACATGACGATCATCACCAGAAAATTGAGTATCTAGGAATGTATCCACTATTTTTAAAGCTAGCCCTGGGCCAACAACCCTGCCACCTAAGGCTAATATGTTAGCATCATTATGTTCACGAGTGGCCTGTGCACTAAATGTGTCATGACATAAGGCGGCACGAATGCCTTTTATACGATTTGCAGTTATAGATATACCTATACCAGTCCCACAAATTAAGATTCCTTTTTCACACTCACCACCTAGTATTCCCTGGGCTACTTTTCGTGCATATACTGGATAATCACATGAATCCGTACTTTTTGTTCCATAATCTATATATTCAAGATTTCTTTCCTCTAAATGTTGGATTATTTCCTTTTTTAATTCTAGACCACCATGGTCACTAGCTATTCCTATCATATAATTCCTCCTTCATCTAGCTTATATACAAGTTTTTTTATTAGTAAGGATAACTGAGAATAAACTTCTTCATATTCTATTAATGTTCCACCATATGGATCATCTACTTCTCCAGTTTCTCCAATAAACTCTGTAATAATAAACACATCCTTTGCATTAGAAAAGTTTTCTAATACATTTCTCTTTTGCCTTTCGGTCATGGTTAAAATTAAAGTTGTATCTGTTATCTCAGAGTTCTTAAGCCCTCTAGACTTATGATCTTTCAAATCTAAGTTGTGACTTTTTAGTACAGTATCTGTCTTGGGATTAGACGGCTCTGAAAACAACACAACAATACCTCTTGATAATACCTCCAAATCACTACTTGTTTCCATACTTTTAAATATTGTAGCGGCCATTGGACTTCTGCAAGTATTTCCTGTGCAAACAAAGATTATTCTATTATATTTTTTCATGTTTTCCACCTCCAATGATATAAGCTCACTTATCAATCACGTTAATAACTCTATACCCTGCGGCTTTAAGCAAACGATTCATAATTGCTTGTCCTAATTTATTATCATCAAAACTCTCTGTAAAAATATAATCAACACCATCATCATCAAAATCACGTAATATTTCGAATAGCCCTCCAGCGATAGTATCTTCATCTTTTCTTGTTCCGATTGTTTTAATATCACCTTTTTTATAAGCCCCTATGGTCTCATCAGTTGCAATAATACCAACTATATAACCTTCATCTATCTTCTCCTTGGTGATTTCATTAATTTTACTTATAACCTTGTCCATTTCACCTTCAAAAATAATTAGTTCACCTTTTGGGGCATAGTGCTTATACTTCATTCCTGGTGCTTTTGCAACAATGTTAGGATCATATGACTTAGATATTATTGCTTTATCAATATTTACGGGTCCAACTACATCTTCTATCATACTTCTAGTTATATATCCTGGCCTTAGAATAGTTGGGGTATTACCTGTAACATCAACAATTGTTGATTCTAGTCCTATATCTACTTTACCACCATCAATGATTAAATCTATCTTTCCATCTAAATCATCTATAACATGCTGAGCGTTGGTTGGACTTGGCCTACCAGAAGTATTGGCACTAGGTGCAGCTACATAAACTCCAGATAATCTAATCAATTCATAAGATATGGGGTGAGATGGCATACGAATAGCAATAGTCTCTAAACCTCCAGTAGTACTATATGGCACCATCTTGCTTTTGTCAAATACCAAGGTTAACGGTCCTGGCCAAAATTTCTTTGCTAACATAATTCCTTTTTTGGATGGATTTGTTATCAGTTCCTCTAATGCACCAAAATTTGCAATATGAAGAATTAACGGGTTATCAGAGGGCCTGCCTTTTGCCTCATATATTTTACTAGATGCTTCTACATTTAATCCATCAGCTCCTAAACCATAAACTGTTTCTGTTGGAAATGCAACTAAGCCCCCTTTTCTTAAAATCCCTGCAGCCAGGGTTAAATCTTCTGTTTCAAAATTATATCGATCAATTTCTATGATTTTTGTATTCATAATAGCTCCTAAACCATTTTCTAAAATATCTTTTATCTAATTAGTCTTTAATCTTTATATATGTATCTAACCCTAAATATATTGCTTCTGCCATTTTATTCTGGTAATCTTCTTCTATTAGAAGGTTTGCTTCTTCATTGTTTGATAAAAACCCGCATTCCACAATCACAAATGTACAATTGGTGTTCTTTAACATGAAATATGATGATTCTGACTTAGCAAGTCTTTTGTTATCTGGCTGAAGCTTCATTTTTATCTGCTCTTGAATTATATTTGCAAATATTTCACTCTCTATAGAAGTTCCATGATAAAAGACTTGAGCCCCTTTTGATGATTCCTGACTAAAACTATTTTGATGTATACCAATAGCCAATGTGGCATTGCTATTATTGACAATATCTACACGATTGCGTAAATCTGCATTCTTTTTGTTACTATCACTAGCGTTATAAAGACCTATATCTTCTTCTCGTGTCATAATAACAGTATAGCCATTATTCTCAAGATACTCTCTTAGCTTTAGTGAAATACTTAGGTTTATATCTTTTTCTAGGGCTTGATTAATTCCTACTTTTCCTGGATCTCTACCTCCATGTCCTGGATCAACTACAATAGTAATACCATTGTCCATAGGAGTATCTTGGCTTTCTTTCGTCTCCTCATCAATCAGGTTTTCATCATCTTGGGATCCACTATCTTTTTGCTTTAAGGTCTTTGATTTAATAAACACAAAAGTTAAGAGAACCAATAAAGTTATTATTATAATTGTAACACTTTCTTTAAAGGAGTTTCTTTTCATTCTCACTACCCAATATTATATATTTATACATTATATGAAAAATAACAATTCCTATGAGTTGTAAGTTTACATTAAGCTTATCTAAATAAGTGAATTAATTAAATGCATTAAAAGTTTAATTACATCTTGGTTAATTTAAGTATTTATTTATAACATTCCATACTTCTTGTTTTTCTAAACCAAGTTTCCATGAAGCAACACCTGCTACATTAGACTTACTTATTGCTTGCATCTTTAAATCTATTGAATCTTCTTCCTCTAGCCACATCTTATAAATATATCCTTCTTTTTCATACTCTCCATAATACTGGCCAGTTGTAGGGTCCCACTGAGCCTCCACACCATTAACTTCAAATGTTGTTTGTGCATTAGTCATAGCCAGTGCCCACGTTTCCACAATATCTGAGTGGTCTTCTTGCCACAATCTAGAATAAAAAGGTATACCAATTATTGTTTTTTCTTTAGGTACCATATCAAGGGTCCTTTTAATTGCATCCTCTACAAAACCAATGGATGCTACAGAACCGCTTATCTCTGATGTGCTATGGTGTTCATCATATGCCATAATAATAACATAGTCTGCTACTATTCCTTGTTCTTTTAGATCGTAATAAGAAGAATATTCTCTTGGAACATAATTATCAATGGATAATACAATACCATTACTTCTGCACCTAATAGATAATTCCCTAATAAACTGTATAAAATGTTTTCCACCTGGTTGTGGTAATGTTTCAAAGTCAATATTTATTCCATCTAGATTATATTTTATTGCTGAAGCTATAAGCTCATTAATGAGCTTTTCTCTACTTGAACTATATGATAAGACCCTAACAATATCTATTTCTGGATTAAAATCATCTACTAATCCCCACACTTCAAGGCCTTGAGAATGAGCCCTTTCTACGTAAGTTTCACTAGCTAGAGATGATATTGTTCCGTCATTACCTATGATACTATACCAAGTTGGTGATATTATCGTAAGACCCTTTGTTCCTTCTAAGTCAGATAGCAAATTGTTATTAGCACTTTGATTAGTTACCTGATGCCATACTAAATTGATAGGTGTATTCTTTTTAGTTTGAACGTATTCAGGTTCTACATAAGAACTTTCGATTTTATCATAATAAGAATCACTGGTATTCTTATTCCTAACAAATCCTATAATGCCGTCACTTGTCATTACTTTGCTAAAATCATTATCATAAATAATCTCATTGTCAACAAAGTTAAGCTTAGTTCCTTTGTCTAACTCTAATAAGATATCACTTTTTATATCATCTAAAATCCTAAGTTGTGTATTTTTCTCAACTGTTGAAAACAAATATTCTCCCCAGTCATTTTGAATAAGAATCCTATTAGGTGACTCATAAAAATCATATTGCATATCAGAATATAGATCAATAAAATCAACAGCAATATATAAAATCCCATCCTTAGTCTTTGTTATAGGATAACCAAAGCTATCATTATTCTTATTAACAGAATAATCATTACTTCCTATTGGGGTTTTAATTAACTCTGTTGGAGTAGTATAAATTAGTAGGTTTTCATTATTGTCCCAATAAAACCTTTTATTAATAAACTCTATAATTGTTTCATAATCTAAATAAACTTCTCCATCTTCATATAGCGCCTTTTTCTCATATATACCATTCTGAAATATTATTAAAGCTTCGTTCTCCTCTACTTGATAATATTCCTCTATGTCCATAACCTGATCACTTGGTGTATATTTTTTTATTAAGGTCATACCTACTATTATAGCTATTACCATTATAATAAACGCTGCAATAAACAGTGTTCGTTTAACTTTATGATTCATATCTACCCTCCATGTTTGATTCTTCATATATAGAGATAATTATAACATTTAATTGTTTTTGAGTCATCAAAAAAAGACAATTAATCCAAAAAACTCTTATAATTACAAAATCAGCGACAATAATTGTCGCTGATTTTTATTTTTTAACTAATTATTAGCTATTTAGCTATATCTGTCTGTTTATTCATAACTTGAATATTTCCCATACTTACATACCGAGGAATTGTTTGTGAAGTCATTGGTCGCATTCATTAATTTAATTTTGTATTTTTATATGTCTTTAATGGAGGTACATTTTGTGATATGTTATACTTCCAAATTCTAACATTTTTACTAACTTACTTAATAAAACAACTTGTTATGTTATAGATATTTAAATCAGTTTTTGAAACATTTTAATTGTATCATTAGATATGACAAAAGGATCTGGCTCATATGGTACCATAAATGTAGGAATTCTATACTCCTTTGAAATCTCTTTAACTACCTTTTTTGTAGAAAATGAAATTCCAAAATCTAAATTCACATTATCATTATTAAATCCGGTCTTTACCAAAAACTCTTCTAGTTCATTGCTTTTCCATGGAGCTAGGTTACTAACAACAATCTTCTTATCACATCTTAAAAATTCATTTTTCGTTTTGTTAGCTTCTACTCCTAAATCTAAGACCACACAATCATATCCATTTCCCATTATTTTAGCAATCTTTTCTTCCCGCACATTTTTATAATAATGAACTTTATATATGGAAAAGTAATCCCTTATGGACGTGGCGTTTCCATCTAAACAATAAAACTCTTCCATATATTTTAGCTCTGTTTGCGGAAAACATTCTATATAAGCAGTTTTCTTGCCTAAACATTCGCTCATATAGTTACTTAGTAAAACAGAAAAATGTGTGGCCCCTACACCAATATGAGTACCAATTACACCTATTATTATTTTTCCAGTTATACTTCTATTCTTTCCTGTGCCTCTGTTACGTATAATTTTTATACACACATTGTTATTCCTTCCTTTTATCTGCTTAATAGTATAAAAGTCCCTCTATAAAACTTATTGTATTTTCATTATGTCTTCTTGTATATAAATTAGGTACATAAGGTATGCGATAACAAGCTAAATTTGCAAAATCCTTTTTTGCTTCTATAAAACCTTGACTATCTAGAAAGTTAAAAAGATACTTTATGTCTTCTTGGTCACTTAGCATCTTAATTGTTTTGTTGGAATACTCTAGTTCCCATTCCTTTGTACCTAATATACACGCTCTAATGTCTGCATCCAAAAATTCGTTTATATTTTCGAGGGTTAAAACTCCAAAGTCTACTATATGAAAATCATACTTACTTATATCAATCGGCATCTTAATCTCATATTTTGGCAATATACATAAGTCGTTAACAATATATATACCATCTCTTACCTTTAAATTCTTTTGCAACTCTAAAACTTTATGTACATGACTGGAATTATTATTTTCGATGTATATACTCTTTAAATTGTTTTGTTTAAGAAATGACGTAATAAGTAGGGATAAATGAGTTGTCCCTATCCTAGATTGTGTACCAGTAATAGCTATCTTTATAGGTTCACTTGATTTGATTGATCTTTTTACTGTGTTTGTTTTGTTTTTGCTAATGTCAAGTAACTTATTTCTTAAAATCTCGATACTAGAGTATCGATAATATAAATTAGATTTGAGACATGTCTTAATGATTTTTTGCAGTTGTTTGCTACATGCCTTTATCGATTTATTACTATCCCAAAGAAGTGTCTTAGATTCATAATGTCTTCCTGATACCATATAATAAAGCAATGCCCCTACACCATAAATATCTGTACGCTCACTCAGCACTTTACCTTCATATTGCTCTGGGGCTGCAAAACCTTTTGTTCCTGTGAAATACCTCCTCTTTTTACTTTGATTTTTATATGTGGATGCTCCAAAGTCAATTAGTTTTATTTTCATATTAGATATCATGATGTTATTTGGTTGTAAATCTAAATATAGAATGGGATTTTCTAAAGAATATAGATACTGTAATAAATCGCAGATTTGAATTCCTATGTCAACAATGACATCTTCATTAATTATACCTAGCCATTGTTTACGAAATTGTACTAGAGATTGACCTTCAATAAATTGTTCTATGATATAAGAATAATGTTCATCTTCTTCAAAATCATAAATAATTGGAATACTTGTATGTCTTATACCTTTTAAAATATAAGCTTCACTTAGTAATTGTTCATGTAAGATATGGCCTTTTTTTATCCTTTTTATAGCTCTTAGCGATTTCAACTTTAAATGTTCAGCTAAATAAACATCTGAGCTACCTCCATGACCTAGAATTTTAAGAATTTTATATTTTTTAAACCATATCTGTTCTATTTGTACCTCCTCTCCAGTAGTTTATACATATAACCAAGTTTTGAACCTAGTAATAATATATACTAGTTTTCCAATTATTTCAATTATTCAAAATGATGAATTATTTATCAAACCTTTATTAATATAGCTCTGTCATTAGATGAGCTTAATAACCCCAAAATAGCATCCTCTTATATACCTTGCATAAGCTTTTGATTTATTTTTATACATTATATACATTCTTTATTTGTTTTTTTCTTTATACTATCTTTTCTACAAAATAATCCTAGCCATTTTTCATAAATTCATTAACAAAGTATATAAATAATGCTAAAATGAAATAAGAATAGTTACTAAAAGCTGCCATTTCCCCCCTAAACTTCAACAAAACAAGCAGTCAATTATAATGTTGACTTTACATTAATTATTGATTATACTTGTTTACACAGAATAGTAAAGAATTTTTATCATATTATTTACTAGGATGTAGATACCTTTATTTAATTAGTTTATTGCAGGGCATATAAGAAGGATGTGATTCTATGAAAATTGAAAAGATTAGTGAAAATCAGATCCGCTGTACTCTTAGTCGAGAAGATTTAGTCGACAGAGAATTAAGAATCAGCGAGCTAGCTTATGGAACCGAAAAAGCAAAAGCCTTGTTTAGAGATATGATGCAACAAGCCAACTATGAGTTTGGATTTGATGCAGAAGACATACCATTGATGATCGAAGCAATTCCTGTATCACCAGAATGTTTAGTATTAGTTATCACTAAAGTAGAAGATCCAGAAGAATTAGATACAAGATTTTCTAAGTTTTCACCTGACGATACTGAAAGTTATGATGACGATGAGGATTATGATGATTTCGAGAGTAGTTTTCATTCCCTTGGTTCAAGTAACGAATTTTCAGATGATTTATCAGAAGATGAAGATGATTATGACGACAACAATGACTTTTTACCTCTACAAAAACGTACAACGAACAAGAAGAGAGAAAAAGACAAAGACCAAGGAAATACTTCGAAGTTTCCAGTGAATATAGTCAAGGTTTACTCTTTCCAGTCTCTAGATGAAGTAACTCAAATGTCACGTGTTGTAGCCAATTTCTATGAAGGCAAAAATAATTTGTATAAAAACCCTATAAACTCAATATATTATTTAATTATTAATAAGTCTGATTATCCATCAGATGAGTTTAATAAGATTAGTAATATTATTTCTGAATATGGAAACCAAGAAAGAAGCACTTATGCTAGCCCTTATTATTATGACGAACATTATGAACTTATAATAAGAGATAGTGCTATACAGGTTTTAACTAATTTATAAACTTCAATTATACCAACTAAAGGGCAAAGGTTAATATTAACCTTTGCCCTTTTTAGCTTTTTTATATAAACTATTCTTTTGTAGCAAGATACTCATCAATTGAACCCATTAAAGCTTTAATATCCATTCCGTGTACAAATGCTGCTTCTTCTATAGTCTCAGCTTGTGAAGATGGACATCCAACACAATGCATACCATTAGCCATAAGAATTGGTATAATTCCACGTTCCAAATTAATTGCTTCAGCGATAGTCATATCCTTTGTAATTTGTGCCATATCTATTCCTCCTAAATTTCTTCTATATATAAATGTGTGATAATTCCTAAGTTGCCATTATATTATAGTCTAATATTATATTTGAGTCAAGAACATATTCTTTAAGTAATGGGCCTTAAAAGGTAAAACTGAGTCAAAAAGCTAATTCAGTAAATCACAAGTATTGGTTCATTTAATTAACTACCTCTTGTAAAATGTCGAATTATATATTAAAATGTTATTGAAATAAAAATTGGAGGGAAAATCATGGCATATACAATTACTGATGAATGTATTAGTTGTGGAAGCTGCG
>CAZOSE010000011.1:0-20081 GCA_964582385.1 uncultured Lachnospiraceae bacterium | reverse complement strand
TTTCTTTGATGGATTTAGAACTTCCCATGAAGTTCAAAAGATAGATTGTTTAGACTATGATGATTTAGCTAACTTAGTAGACAAAGAAGAATTAAAGAAATTTAGAGATAACGCTCTTAACCCAGAACACCCAGTTCAAACTACAACTGGACAATATGCTGAAACATATTTCCAAAGTCGTGAAGCAAGTAATAGATATTATGATGCATTACCAGATATTGTAGCAGAATATATGGATGAGATAAATAAATTAACAGGACGTGACTATAAACCATTTAATTACTATGGTGCAAAAGATGCAGAACATGTAATCGTTACAATGGGATCTTCTGCAGGAGCCGTTAAAGAAACAGTAGATTACCTATTAGAAAAAGGTGAGAAAATTGGATATATGGAAGTTCATCTATATCGTCCTTTCTCAGCAAAATATTTCTTAAGTCAATTACCAGAAACTGTTAAGACTATTACAGTAGGTGATAGAACAAAAGAACCTGGCTCAGTTGGAGAACCATTATATGTAGATGTATGTTCAGTTATTCATGAACACAGAAAAGATATTGATGTTCTTGCTTGTAGATATGGCCTTGCAAGTAAAGAATTTACACCTGCACAAGTAATAGCTATGTTTAATAATATGAAAGAAGTTACACCGAAGAATCATTATACAATAGGTATCAATGACGATCTTACTGGATTATCAATTCCTTATGGAAGAAGTTGATATTATTCCTGAAGGAACAGTAAGTTGTAAGTTCTGGGGTCTAGGATCTGACGGAACAGTTGGTGCAAACAAAAATACTATAAAAATTATCGGTGATAACACTGATTTGAATATACAAGCTTATTTTGAATATGACGGCAGAAAATCAGGTGGAGTTACAAAATCACATTTGAGATTTGGAAAAAAGGAAATACGATCAACATATTTAGTAAATAAAGCTGACTTTATTGCATGTCATAATCAATCCTACTTAGGAATTTATGATATTATTGATGATGCAAAAGAAGGTGCAAATGTTCTTATTGCATGTACTTGGTCAGAAGATGAATTAGAAAACAAATTAACTGATGAATTTAAAAAGAAAGCTGCAGAGAAGAAAATCAACTTGTATATTATTAATTCTGTAGCTATAGCAGAAGAAATAGGGTTAGGAAGTAGAACTAATACTATATTACAGGCAGCATTCTTTAAGATAACTAATATTATTTCAATTGATGATGCAGCTAAATATATGAAGGAAGCCATCGTTAATTCTTATGGAAATAAAGGCGAAAAAATTGTTAACATGAACTATGCTGCTGTTGACAAAGGAATTGAAATGGTAAAACAGGTAGAGGTTCCGAGCTCATGGTCAGATATAGAGGTTGTTCCACAAGAAGCTGATGAATCACTACCAGAATGGATACGTAATATTGGAAATCCTGTAAACGCAATGAAGGGTAATGAGATACCTGTTAGTGCATTTGCGGATTCAGCTAATGGTACAGTTCCTCAAGGAACTTCGAAGTTTGAAAAACGTGGAATAGCAAATAATGTTCCAGAGTGGATAGATGAAAATTGTATCCAATGTAATCAATGTGCTTATGTATGTCCACATGCAGTTATTCGTCCATTCTTATTAAATGAAGAAGAAGTTGCTAATGCACCCGAAGGTTTTAAATCTATTAAGGGAATTGGAAAAGGCCTTAAAGATTACGAATTTAGAATTCAAACATCAGTACTTGACTGTACAGGCTGTGGAAGTTGTGCAGAGGTTTGTCCATCAAAAGAAAAAGCTCTTGTTATGAAGCCATTATCTGAGAACTATGATCAAGTAGATAATTGGGAATATGCAATTTCATTATCAAAGAAGGAAAATCCATTAAAAGTTACGACAGTAAAAGGTAGCCAGTTTGAACTACCATTATTAGAATTTAATGGTGCATGTCCGGGATGTGGTGAAACTCCATATGCAAAACTTGTTACACAATTATATGGAGATCGTATGTATGTTGCAACAGCAACAGGTTGTGCTCAAGTATGGTCATCAAGTTTCCCATCATTCCCATATACAACGAACGAAAAGGGACACGGACCAGCATCAGGAAGTTCATTGTTCGAAAACAATGCTGAGTATGGTATGGGTATTTGGTTAGGTGTAGAACAGCGCCGAGAAGCTTTATTTAATAGAGCGACTGAATTAGCCTCAATTACACAAGATGCAAAACTAAAAGAATTAGCAAATGCTTGGATAGAAAGCTTTAATGTTACAGAAACATCTATGGAAGCAAGTGAAGCATTTAGAGAGTATATAAACAATTATAAATCAGAAGAAGCAGAGAAGGCTTTGGTTGAAAATATATTAGATAACGCGGACAATCTTACTAAGAAATCTGTATGGATATTTGGTGGAGACGGTTGGGCTTATGATATTGGTTATGGTGGTTTAGACCACGTATTGGCAAGTGGTGCTAATGTAAACATATTAGTATTTGATACAGAAGTTTACTCTAACACCGGAGGTCAAGCATCAAAGTCAACTCCTACAGGTGCAGTTGCACAGTTTGCAGCAGCAGGTAAAAGAACTAAGAAAAAAGACCTTGGTATGATGGCAATGAGTTATGAAGATGTTTATGTAGCACAAATTGGTATGGGTGCTAATCAGTCACAGACACTAAAGGCAATAACAGAAGCAGAAAGCTATGATGGACCATCACTAATAATTGCTTACTCACCATGTATTGAACAAGGACTACGTTGTGGGATGAATGATTCACAAGGGGAAATTAAACGTGCAGTTGATGTAGGTTACTGGCAATTATACAGACATAACCCTGAACTGATAAAAGAAGGGAAGAATCCATTTATACTTGACTCTAAAGAGCCTGCTGGTGACTTCCAAGAATTCTTACTCGGTGAAGTTCGTTACTCTTCATTAGCAAAATCAGATCCAGAAACATCTAAAGAATTATTTGAGAAAACTGAAAGAGATGCTAAAGCAAGATATGCAAAATATAAGAAACTAGCAAAAGAAGATTAAATATAAGGAGATGGGTACATGGGCACATTTATAGAAAAATTTCTAGGAAAAGAAGAAGGTTCTGTTGTGATTATGTTTCCGGATTATGTTGTCATTAATGATGGTGTTTCTAGTGCTGCAGTAGATGAGATATCTACTGTAGCAAACCAAGACAATGTATGGGTATTTCATGATCATGATGTACCAACTGGAAGTAGTGCAGCAGCAGATATATTAAGAAAGAACTTGGCATTTGCCAAAAAGTATGGTTGTCATTATGTTCAGGCAAAAGGAGTTGGCTATCAATATCTATTAGATGAAGTTGTAAAGCCAGGACAAATTGTAGTTGGTGCTGGTTCCCACGGAAGTATTTATGGCTCAATAGGTGCACTAGGCATTGATGTGAGCATTCCGGAATTAGCACGAGTTGTAGAAACCGGGCGTTATAGTCTTGTTGTACCAAAAACAGTAAATTTAACTGTAAGAGGTGAGTTAGCTGATTCTGTTTCCGTAATGGATGCAGTAAACACTTTTCTTGCTAAAGAGCATGATGTAAAGGATAAAGTAATTGAAATATATGCTCCGACCCTTGATGCTCAACAAAAATCAGTATTCTGTAGCATGATTACACTAACTGGTGCATTTACAGCAGTTGTTGTTGATGAAGAAAATCTCGAAGCTATAGAGCTTGACTTATCAACTGTAAAGCCAATGGTTATGTTACCTTGTGATACTAGAGAAGAACAAGGCAGTGCTAAAATTGTTGAAAAAGCAGAGGTTGACCTTTCAGACCTAGATGGAGGACAAATTTCTGGTTATACTGGTGGAACAATAGAGGATTTGAGGAAAGCAGCAGAAATGACAAAAGACAAAAAGCTTTCCCATGGTTTTCGTCTGAGTGTTTGCCCAGCAACTAGTAATGATTTTATTCAAGCACTAAATGAAGGAATAATAACAGAACTTATAAATTATGGTGCACAAATTCAAGCAGTTGGAGACCGTAGTGTTGTGGTTCAAGGTGCTGGTGCAATGGGTAGAGACGAGAAACTAATAACAACAGGCTTATATACTTTTGCAGGTGCAATGGGATTAGATAGTGCTAAAGTTTACTCAGCATCAGTTGAGTCAGTTATGGAAGCATCTTTTGCAACAGAAGCAAAGCAAATATAAGGAAGGGGGAAAGTATAATGGAAAAACAAATCAGAGGTAGAATATGGAAATTCGGCGATGATATAGATACAGATACAATAATACCTGGTAAACGTGGAACAATTCCTTCTATTGAAGAAATGAAAAAATACGCATTTGAACATTTAAAACCAGAGTTTGGAGAAACCGTACAAGAAGGGGACATCCTTGTCGCTGGATCCAACTTTGGATGTGGTTCAAGTCGTGAACAGGCAGCAACAGTACTAGCAGCCAACGGAGTTAAATGTATAATAGCAAAAAGTTATGCAAGAATCTTTTTTAGAAATGCTTTCAATAGTGGTATACTTCTTCTCGAAGCTGATGGAATACAAGATGCTTGTGAAGGTGGAGATATTGTTAGTGTTGATGTTGATACAAGAGAAGTAAATGTAAATAACCAAACATTTAGCGTAGGGGAAATTCCTGAAAATCTATTTAATATAGTATCAAATGGTGGTTTGATTGAAGATACAAAGAAAAGAATGGCTGAAGGAATTAAGAAAATTGAAATAACTCCTTTAACAGATGATCAACTTCGCAGAAGTGGTTATACATTAGCAGAAAAAATTCTTAGAAAAAATGCTGGTAAAGATCATATTCAACCAGGAGATATTGTTATTACAAAACCTGATTTTTTTATGGTACATGACATTTATACTACATATTTAATCGATACTATGAATAAAATTGGTGCAACAGAAATTGATGATCCAGATAAAGTTACAATCGTTTGGGATCATTGTATGCCTACAGCGGTAGCGGCTAATGACTACGACCATTTTGATGCAGGTTTAGAATTTGCAGAGCGCTACGGTATTAAGAAGTTACATATTGGTGAAGGAATTTGCCATACTCTTATGCATGAAAAGGGATATGCTAAACCTGGTGAAGTTTCAACAGCAACAGATAGTCATACAACAACTTATGGTGGTGCTGGTAACTTCTGTACAGGAATTGGTACAGCAGAAATGTGTGCAGCTTTAATTACTGGAGAGCTTTGGTTTAAAGTTCCACCTGCAATTAAAATTGTTCTTAATGGAAGTTTACCAGATGGAGTGTTATCTAAGGATATTATCTTAAAAATTCTAGGTGACATAAAAGCAGATGGTGGCCAATATAAATCACTGGAATTTACAGGTCCAGTTGCTCATGAAATGAGTATGGATGCACGTTTTACAATGTCTAATATGGCATTAGAAGCAGGTGCAAAAGTTGGACTATTTGAAGCTGACGAAAAGACAGCAGAATATTATGGTATTCCTCTAGAAGAAATAGATTGGGTTACTATTGATGATGAGGCTAAGTATGAAAAAGTACTTACTTATAACATTGATGAATTAGTACCACAATTATCTTGCCCACAAGGTGTAGATAATGTACATCCAATTGATTCAGTTGTAGGAACTAAAATGGATTCAGTATATCTTGGTAGCTGTACAAATGCAAGTATTGAAGACTTAGCAATAGCTGCAGAGATTATGAAAGGTAAAAAAGTTGCTCCAGGTTTACGTTTTATTGTATCTCCAGCAACTAACAAAATTTATAAACAAGCTATTGAAGCTGGATATATTCAGACATTTGTAGAAGCAGGTGGAGTTATAATCCATCCATGCTGTGGGTTATGCTGTGGAATGCCATATGGTCTAATGACAGATGATGAAAGAATACTACTAACTGCCAACAGAAACTTTATCGGACGTCAAGGAACTAAGAAAACTCTTGCTTACTTATCAAGTCCTGCGGTAGCAGCGGCAACAGCTATAGCTGGTGTAGTTGCTGATCCAAGAGAGATAGTTTAGACAAAGGAAGGTAAAACAGTTGATTAAAAGCTTTGATGAATTAAAAGAAAAGTTAAGAAGTATGCCTGATAAACGTAGGATTGCAGTTGCTCCAGCACAAGATTTACATACTCTTGAGGCTATCGTTACTGCATCAGAGGATGGAATGGTATCCCCTATCCTAATAGGAATAGAGAGTGAAATAAGGGATATGCTTACGGGTATTGGTGCCAGCCCTGAAGATATGACAATCATTAATGAAGAAGATCCAGT
The DNA here is from genome assembly GCA_964582385.1 of uncultured Lachnospiraceae bacterium. Lineage (GTDB taxonomy): Bacteria > Bacillota > Clostridia > Lachnospirales > Lachnospiraceae > JAAYRG01. The sequence goes on along the minus strand of CAZOSE010000011.1, from coordinate 13,843 downwards.
TGAATCAGTACAAAAAGCAGCAGATCTAGTTAGAGCTGGTGAAGCTGATTGCATTATGAAAGGTAAGATTGAAACTGGACAATTAATGAAGGTTCTTGTAAATAGAGAAAAAGGTATACGAAAAAGTGATACTATGAGTCTAATAGCATTTATGGAAAGTCCTCACTACCATAAAGTCTTTGCAATTACAGATGTAGGTCTTCTAGTTTATCCTACAAAAGAACAAAAGAAGGCAGCAATTGAGAATGCAGTTTCTGCATTTCATGCTTTAGGAGTAGATGACCCTAAGGTTGCAATCCTTGCAGCAGTAGAAAAATTGAACCCAAAAATGAAAGAAACAGTGGATGCACATGAAATAAAAGAAGAGGGTGTAGAAGGCTGTACTGACCTATTAGCTATGCTCTTGCAATGGACCCAGAATCTGCAAAGATTAAAGGATATGAAAGCCCGGTTGCAGGAGATGCAGATCTACTTGTAGTTCCAGATATCACAAGTGGAAATGTAGCAGCAAAGACAATTACTACCATTGGCGGAGGACGTACAGGTGGAGTTGTTCTTGGGGCACAATGTCCTGTATTACTAGTTTCGCGTTCATCCACTGCAGATGATAAGTATATGTCAATTGTTTTAGCGGCATTAATTAGTTCTAATTAATTAATATAAATAATTTTTAATCCAAGGAGGATAAGAGAGAAAATGAAAGCAAATGAAATTAAAATTGGTGGTGTATCACTAAAGTATTTTGTTCCATTTTTTATTATCATTGTTATTGCAACCTATGGAGGTTTTTTACCAACAACAACATTTAAGGATGCTAATGGTTTCACGTATGAGGCAACAACTTATATAGGAACAATGGCATATCTAATGTCAGTCGGGGGTATCCTATTTTTCCTAGGAAACATTATACCAATTGTAAACAAGTATTTAGGTGGAGCAGTACTTTTACCAATGCTAGGAACTTCACTATTAAATTATTTGGGTTTTGTTCCTGAAATATTGAAAAACGGTGTTAAAATTTTAATGTCAGGTGGATTCCAGGATTTCTATATTGCGACATTACTTGTTGGTTCTATCTTGATAATGGATAGAAAGATATTATTAGGGGCTACAGTTAGATACATGCCAACGGTTATAGGAAGCCAATTTTTTGCATTATTATTTGCATCTATTGCAGGTTTAATAACAGGATATGGATGGAAAGAAGGATTATTCTATGTTGCTATTCCAACAATGTCAGGTGGTTCAGCAGGGGCAATAAGTACAATTCCTTCACTTTACTCTAATTTATCAGGTACTGATATGATGGGAATGGCTGGTATATTTATAAGTTATGTGTCTATTTCAAACGTAGTAGCTATAATTGTGGCTGCAGTTTTTGGACCCCTTACTGAAAAAAAGGCTGGCTGGAATGGTGCTGGTCGCGTTATGCTAAGTCAGACTGAAGAAATGGATGTTGAGGAAGAAAAACGTCCAGGTACTTCTGCTAATTACAAAGCGCTTGGTGGAGGGATTTTAATCGCACTTACTTTATACTTAGCTGGTTCTATATTAGGCCAGCTTCCAGGAACAGGAATATTAGCTGGACTTGCATGGACAATAATACTTGCAATTATAATAAAAGCTGCTAATCTTCTAAGTACTGAGGCAAATGATCAAGCTGTATATGCAATGAACTTTTCACTACAAGCATTACTTCCAATGTTAATTGCAGGTATTGGTATTAACTCGTTTAAGATTACAGACTTAGCAACATATTTCTCATGGCAAGTATTTATTGTTATAATTATTGGTGTACTTGGAGCCTTCTTTGGAGCAGCAATAATTGGTCGTTTATCAGGACTATTCCCATATGAAGCAGGAGTGACAGCTGGACTATGTTGTTGTAATATAGGTGGTTCTGGTGATATCGCAACATTAACTGCTGCAAACCGTATGAACTTACTTGCATTTGCATCTATTTCAACACGTATCGGTGGAGCACTAATGATAATTTGGGCAGGATTCTTATACAGAGCATTTATGCTATAATTATTAAAAAAACACTATAGTTTGTTCAACACAGGGGTTTCAGTGCGAAACGAAGGTTTCTATCTGGAACCTCTGTCTTTAATTTTATTTAAGGTTATGAAAGGAGAATAATGATGTATAAAATATTCGTAATAAATCCAGGTTCAACTTCTACAAAGATTGGTCTATATGAAGATGTAAATGAAATATTTACCCACACTATCTCCCATTCTTCTAGTGAATTAGACCAGTTTCTTGATTTTCAAGAGCAATTAGAATATAGGATAGATATAATATCAAAAACAGTTAAAGAATTAGGACACTCATTGGAAGATGTGGGTGTATTTGTAGGACGTGGTGGAGGATTCCAAACGGTTTTAGGAGGAGTCTATAAAGTAAATGATTTAATGGTAAATGATGCTATAATAGGAGCTACAGTTAGGCACCCTGCAAATTTAGGATGTCAAATTGCTAGCCACTATGCAAATCAATATGGAACTGAGGCTTACATTGTAAGTGCTCCTGTTACAGATGAATTTGAAATATTATCGAGGATTACAGGTATTAAGGGTATATATAGAGAAAGTCGAGTACATGCCCTAAACCAAAAAGAGATAGCAATTCAGTACGGGGATGAAACAGGTAAAAAGTATGAGGACCTTAATTTAGTGGTTGCTCACATTGGTGGAGGAATCTCTATTACTGCTCATAAAAAAGGAAAAATGGTAGACTCTACTGATTGTGCTAATGGAGATGGACCCATGGCACCAACTAGGGCAGGTGCAATTCCGGCAACTGATTTGGTTAGGCTATGTTACTCTGGTAAGTATACCCAAAATGAGCTGTATAGAAAATGCACTGAAAATGGAGGCTTAGTAGACCACATTCAAACTTCAGATTTGAGAGATGTTAAAGAAAAAATTAAACAAGGTGATAAGTATTCACAATTACTATACAATGCTATGGCTTATCAAGTAGGAAAGTACATAGGTGCATATGCTCCTATTCTACATGGCCAAGTAGATGCCATCATATTGACCGGTGGAATAGTAAACGATACAGATTTTGTAGAAAGAATTAGTAAAATGATTAACTACATAGGTCCAGTTGTTATAAAGCCAGGTGAAGAAGAATTAATAGCTTTATCTATGGGTGCTCTAAGAGTTTTGCAAGGTAAAGAAAAGGCAAACGAATATACTGGAAAACCTATTTGGGACAAAACAGAGTTGGAGGGATAATAATGAAAAATTATAAGATATTTGCAATAAATCCAGGTTCTACATCAACAAAAATTGGATTATTCGAAAATGATAAAGAAATATTTAAAAAAAATGTATCCCATGATGAAAGCAAATTAAAAGAGTTTAATGAAATCAGTGATCAGTTTGAATATAGAAAAGAAACCATACTTAATGTACTTGCTGAAGAAGGTCAAACTTTAGAAGGAGTAGATGCTTTCTCCGCAAGGGGTGGTGGGTTAGTAAGTGTTACTGGTGGAGTATACGAAGTCAATGAAAATCTACTTCATCATGCTACTATAGGATATACTGTTAAACATCCAGCAATGCTTGGAAGTCAATTGGCAAAAAGCTTTTCAAATGAATATGGTGGAACTGCTTTTATAGTTAATCCTCCTGATGTTGATGAGTTTCAGGATGTTGCTAGAGTAACTGGTTTAAAGGGAGTTTACCGCCAAAGTAGAATACATGCTTTAAATCAAAAAGAAATAGGCATAAGATATAGTCAAAGTATTGGAAAAAAATATGAAGATTTAAATTTAGTAATTGCTCACATCGGCGGTGGAATATCGGTTACTGCTCACCAAAAAGGTAAAATGATAGATTCTAACGATATAGTTAATGGTGATGGACCAATGACACCAACTAGGGGAGGATCTATGCCAGCAACTGACATTATAAAAATGTGTTTCTCAGGAAAATATACAGAGAAAGAAATGTATAATAAAATAACAAAACAAGGTGGATTAGTTGACCATCTGGGAACTTCAGATTCAAGAGAAGTTGTTAAGATGATAGAAGGTGGAGACAAATACGCTGAAATAGTTTATAATGCAATGATATATCAAGTAGCAAAAGCCATTGGGTCTTATGCAACAGTTTTACATGGTGAGGTGGATGCAATCATTTTAACTGGTGGTATATCAAATGATAAATATGTAGTTAATGAATTAACAAATATGATATCATATATTGCACCAATTATTGTTATGCCAGGGGAGTTTGAAATGGAAGCTTTAGCAGCTGGTGCACTTCGTGTACTAAAAGGGGAAGAAGAAGCTAAGGTTTATACCGGTGAGCCTATATGGAACGGATTCGAAACAGAATAGAGGTAGTTGTTTATGGAAACTAAACACAGAAAGTTTTTATTAAGAATTGTAGTTTATATTGTTGGATTATTATTTTTGGCATTTGGTGTTGCTTTTTCTATTAATTCTGGTTTAGGAGTTTCACCAGTTAACTCTTTACCATACGTTATAGGTTTAATAGCAGGAGTAGAGACAGGGACAATGGTAATTATAGTTTTTTCATTTTATATATTACTTCAAATGGTAATACTAAGAAGAGACTTTAAGTGGATTAATTTAACCCAGCTAATATTCTCTACAATCTTCGGTTACTTTACTAATTTTGCAAAAACAATTGTAGGAGATTTTACAATTCCTACTTATTTCGGGCAATTACTTATGTTAGCAATCAGTATAATTTTTGTTGCATTAGGAGTATCCTTGTACGTAGACGCAAAACTTGTGAATATGCCGATGGAGGGTATGGTTGCTGCTATTAATGAAAAACTACTTCCCAACAAAAGCTTTGCTGATGTTAAAGTAATTATGGATACAACTGTTGTAATTATTGGAGTCGTTTTATCCTTAATATTTTTAGTCAAAGTTGAAGGAATTCGTGAAGGCACTGTAATATGTGCATTAGTAGTTGGAAAGTTAATGAAACCAATTCAAAAAAGACTTATTCCAGCAATAGAAAAGATATGTTTTTAGGCTTATAAAGCTAGAAGGATATGGAGGAAATATGATTTTAAATGTTGCAGTTATTAATGGAGATGGCGTAGGTACAGAAATGATGAAACCTGCTATTAAGGTTCTTGAATGTATCTGTAAACAATATGGGCATGAACTTGAATTAAAATATGTGATTGCATCAGGAGAAGCCATTGATGCTTTTAATGATCCAATACCAGAGGAAGCTCTCAAAACATGTCTTTGGGCATCTGCAGTATTATTTGGAAACACAGGGCTTTCGAAATATCAAAATAATCCAATGGATAAACGCCCTGAGTATGCCCTTATGGAGCTTAGAAAAGCTATAGGTGTAACTACTAATATACGTCCGGTATTTATATATCCAGAATTATTTGATTTGTCACCACTTGATAACCGAATTATCAAAAAGGGTGTAGACTTTGTGTTTGTTAGAGACTTGGCGGGAGGAATATATCACTCTGAGAATATAAATGCGGTAGGAAAATATGGTTTTGAAGCTTATGAATATGAATATTATAATGAAATGATAGTTGAAAATACTGCTAAAATTGCCTTTGATATTGCTTCTACTAGAAAGAAAAAGGTTTATAATTTAGATAAAGCTAATGTTTTAGGTAGTTCAAAGTTATGGAGAAATACAGTTATTGAGGTAGCAAAGCAGTATCCAGATGTTGATTTGGAACATTGTTACATAGATACTGCAGCAATGAAAATTATTGTAGAGCCGGAAGCTTTTGATGTAATTGTAACTTCTAATGTGTTCGGAGATATTATAGCTGATGAAGGTACACAAATAACAGGAACTCAATACTTATATTCATCTGCTGAGATAAGAAGTGACGGTAAGGGTCTTTATACACCTAATCAACTTCACCATCCAGATGAATCAATTATCGGTAAACAAATTGTAAATCCCATAGGTATGATTGCATCTGTAGCTCTTATGCTAGAATTAACTTTTGGATTAGATGAGGAAGCTAGAAAGATTGAGAATGCTATTAAGGAAGTTATATCAAGGGGATATAGGACTAAAGATATCGCTGTAGAAGGTGAAAAGTGGCTTACCACAGATGAAATAGGCGATATAATTATTGAAGTAATTGAAGAGTAAAATAAATATAATGTTTTATAACATAAAAAAACTTCCTGATATTAGTACATCAGGAAGTTTTTATCTTTACTTCAAGTATTTTGTAAGCTAACGCTGGTAAATCATAAATTATGATGCCATTAATTAAGTCTATCTCTTTGCCAGTTTCTATATCAAAGGCTGATTCTGGATAAAACCGTGCTAGATCTAAACGTGTAAATACAGGTTCTTTTGAATCCATATTAGTAGAAACAATCAATAACTTCTCCTTATCATATCTTGCAAAAGCAATACATGATTTGTGTGCATAAATAATTTTAAGACTGCCATTAATAAATAAGGGATTATTTTCTCGTAACCTTATCATTTTCTTATAAATGTTTAAGACCTTTGTATCTTCATTGCCCCAAGGATATGTTCCGCGGTTGAAAGGATCATCAAAACCTTCTACACCTGCCTCATCACCATAATAGATACATGGAACACCTGGGAGCGTCATCTGAATTAAAGCAGCATTTTTAAGACGCTTTCTTGCTAAGTTAAGTCTGGGCTCACTCAACTTAAAAAGTGATTGTTCATCTTTGGAAAGGTTAAGAGAAGGGGCATCACCTAAAATGGTTAATATACGCATAGAATCGTGGGTTGATAAAAAATTCATCATAGTATAAATTGATTCCTTAGGATAGTTTTCCCATAATGACATTACTCGTCTTGCAAAATTAATAGAATCAATTTGTTCACAAGCATAATCAATTATGGCATTTCTAAGGGGATAATTCATAACTGAATCTAATTGTTCACCGAGTAAGTATTCACGGTGAATACCATAACTGACTTTATTAGAGGCATCTTCCCACACTTCCCCAATTAACATAGCGTCAGGTTTAGTAGCCTTAATTTCTTTTCTCATGATTTTAATGAAATCTTCAGGTAGTTCATCAGCAACATCCAGTCTCCACCCAGAAGCACCAAGTCTAAGCCACTTTTTAATAATTGCATTAGGTGAAGTTAGAATATACTCAACAAATGATGGTTCCATCTCGTTAATGTCAGGAAGAGTTTGAAATCCCCACCAACTATTATATTCATCTGGATAACTAATAAAATTGTACCAGGGATAATAAGGGGATTCTTTTGATTGGTAGGCTCCAACATTAGGATAGTTATTATATTTGTTAAAGTACTTACTATCACTACCAGTATGGTTAAATACACCATCTAATATTATATGTATCCCAAGCCTTTTAGCCCTTTTGCATAGTTCTTCAAAAAGCTTATTATCTCCTAACATGGGATCTATAACTTCATAGTCTCCAGTGTCATATTTATGGTTGGAATAGGCCTTAAATATTGGGTTAAGATAAATGATTGTTATACCAAGCTCTTTCAAATATGTTAACTTCTTTATAATACCATCAAGATTACCACCGTAAAAGTCATTGGCAAGGTACTCACCACCAAATTGTTCTGCTTTATAGTAAGGAATATCTTCCCAGTCTCTAGGAATTATGCCTTTATGTTCTACTTTAAAACTATTCATATCTCCTTTTGCAAACCTATCAGGGAATATTTGATAGATAATACCATTCTTAAACCAGTCAGGGGTTTTGTAGTCTTGTTTATAAATTGTAATTTGAAAACTAGGTGGCACTTTATTATAGGTTTGCCCTAGACCCCCAAGTTGTTCTAAGTTGTTGCCATAATAGAAAGTATGGTTGTTGGTTTGAACAATAAAATAGTACCAGATAAGGCCTGGTTCCTCTGGAGTAGTTAGTTTTGCCTCATATAAACTTCCTGTACCAATGGACTTATAATAGTACATTGGTAGAGTTTTAGTTTTCTCATTTTTAAAGTTATACACTAAGCTAATAGCCTTGGGAATTTCCTTTAAATTTCCAAAAAGTCTAAGTATTATCTCTTTTGAAGTTGGAACGGCTCCAAAGGGAGAGCGGTATAAACTGTTTCTAGAATTATGTTCTATGACCATTTTGTTTTCTCCAAATGCCAAATCATATCATTATAATTTTCTATAGTACGATCGCTTGAGAAGAATCCTGATGCAGCGGTATTTAGTACTGATTTATGCCACCATAAGTCTTCGTCTAGGAAGTCGTTTGAAACCTTTCTTTGCATTTCTACATATGCCCTAAAGTCTCTGATAACCATGTATGGGTCAGGCATTCCATAATCTCCAAATAATAGTGATTGATATATCTCCCTATAAGCATTATGGTCTCCAGCAACAAGAGGACCGTTAAGTAGTTGCTCAATTACTTGGTGGAGTTCGTAATCAGATGTATAAATGTCTCTAACTTCATTGGAATTATATTCATATCTGTTTTCAACCTCATCTGCACGAAGTCCAAAGATGTAAATGTTTTCTTCTCCTACTTGTTGTGTCATTTCAACATTAGCGCCATCTAAAGAACCTATTGTTAATGCACCATTTAGCATGAACTTCATATTTCCTGTACCAGATGCTTCCTTACCAGCGGTAGAGATTTGTTCTGATAGATCTGCTGAAGGAATAAGAATTTCAGCTATACTTACACTGTAGTTTTCTAAAAAGACAACTTTAATTTTATCATTAACTATAGGGTCGTTATTAACTAGTTTTGCGATGGCATTAATTAATTTAATTATATCCTTAGCTCTAGCGTACCCTGGTGCTGCCTTTGCAGCAAAGATAAAGGTTCTTGGTGTGAATGGTTTGTTTGGATTTTCAATCAAGCGATTATATAAATATAATATGTGTAATGCATTAAGTAATTGACGTTTATATTCGTGTAATCTTTTTGCCTGTACAACAAACATTGAGTCAAGGTTAACATCAATACCAATATGCTCTTTTATATACCTTGCTAATATCTTCTTGTTTTCTAATCTAATTGCTTTAAATGCATGTCTAAACTCTTTGTCATTAGCATATGGTTTTAAATTCTCTAATTGTCTAGAGTCTGTTAGCCATTTGTCACCAATTTTACTAGTAATAAGTTTGGATAGTTCCGGATTACAATGATTTATCCAGCGCCTAAAAGTTATACCATTAGTAATGCCCATAAACTTATCAGGCTCGATATTTGCAAAATCTGCAAATAGATCATTAATAAGAATCTGTGAATGTAGTTGGGATACACCATTAACAGCAAAGCAAGTTGCAAGGCAAAGGTTGGCCATATTAACTTGATCATGAGCTAAGATTGCCATATATTCATGTTTTTGCCGATCGTTAGGATAGATTCTATTTAACTTTTCAACCAGTCTTTGATTAACTTCTTTTAAAATAGAGAATATTCTTGGAAGTAATGGTTGGAGTAGGTATACAGGCCACTTTTCTAATGCTTCGCTCATTATAGTATGGTTTGTAAAAGCGAATGTGCGAGTAACAATACTCCATGCTTCATCCCATTCCAGTTCTTCTTCATCTAATAAAATTCTCATCATTTCTGGAATAGCTAGTGTAGGATGGGTATCGTTTATATGAATAACAACCTTGTCGGGAAATTTTGAAAAGTCACTGCCGAATTGCTCTTTATATTCTTTAACAATCCACTGAACTGTAGCAGAAGAAAGAAAATATTCTTGCTTAAGCCTTAGTTTTTTACCCTCTGCATTATTATCCTCAGGATATAGAACCTTAGAAAGAAACTCATCTGTCTCTTTGTCAGCAATTGATTCTACATGATGGCCTTCATTAAACTTCATCATGTTTAACCTTTCAAGAGACTGGGCTTCCCATAAACGTAGATAATTAACACGATTAGAGTCATAACCACTAACTGGGAAATCATATGGAACTGCATTAATAACTTTTGGATTGTGATGAATAACCTTTAGTTTACCATCCACCCAAATGTTCTCGATACTACCACCAAAAGAAACTTGAATTTTTTCTTCGGGTCTTGGAACTTCCCACACGTTTCCGTTTTTTAGCCACCAATCTGGGACTTCTATTTGTTTGCCGTCTTTAATTATTTGTTTAAATAAACCATACTCATATCTTATAGTACAACCAACTGCAGGGTACTCAAGGGTAGTGAGTGAATCTAAAAAACATGCGGCAAGTCTTCCAAGGCCCCCATTACCAAGTCCTGCATCTGGTTCACTTTGCACTATATCATCAAGATTCACCCCAAGTTCATTTAATACAGACTTGAAATTGTTGGACTGCATTAGATTAAGTATATTATTAGAAAGGGATCTTCCCATCAAAAACTCCATTGATATATAATAGACCTTTTTATTATTGTCTTTCTTATCTTTTTGTTCTGTAGCAGCCATCTTACTTAATAGCTCGTCGCGTACAACTAAGGCACAAGCTTGATATATTAGTTCTTTGCTTGCATCATTTATATTTTTACCAAACTGAGTTTTCAGTTTGCTTATTATTAAGTTCTTTAGTTCGGCTTTATTATTAGATAGTATATTAGGGTTCATTTTTACCTCCTGTAATAAGAGTAACCATTATTAAGTATCCACAAATAGATAAAACCACTACTTATCTAATAGATTTGCATATAAGTTAGCATAGTGCTTTGCTGATTCCTCCCAAGAAAAGTCCTTGGCCATAGCCTGCGTTACTATATTGTTCCACTCTGTTTTATCTTCATAAACTGCTTTTGCGTATAAAACTGTATCCAACAATTCATCAGCATTATAGTTTCTAAAAGAAAACCCTGTACCTTCACCAGTATATTGATTATATGAAATCACAGTATCTTTAAGCCCGCCTGTTTCCCTTACTATAGGTAGGGTTCCATATCTCATGCTAATTATTTGACTTAATCCACAAGGCTCAAATAATGATGGCATTAAAAATGCGTCACAAGCAGCATATATCTTATGTGCAAGATTATTGGAGAAGGTTATATTAGTAGATATTTTACCTTTGTTACTTTGTGCGTAATCCTGGAATACCTTTTCATATTTTTGGTCACCGGTGCCTAAAATAACAAGTTGTATGTCATTTTCTAGAACTTTATCTACTATAGATGAAATTAAATCTAATCCTTTTTGGTCTGTAAGCCTAGAAATAAGACCAATCACAAATGTTGATTCATTTATTGATAATCCAAGCTCTTTTTGTAGGGAAACTTTGTTTTCTTTCTTTTTGCTTGAAAAGTCTTTTTTGCTATACTTAGCAAAGATTCTATCATCATTGGAAGGATCATAAATCTCATAATCTATACCGTTTATAATTCCGGACAAGCTATTATCCCTAGCACGTAGTAGACCATCTAATTGTTCGCCATAATAGGGTGTTTGAATTTCTCTTTTATATGTTTCACTTACAGTTGTTATGTGATCTGCATATACGATACCACCTTTTAATAAGTTGGCATCATTATTAAACTCAAGTTTATCTGGAGTAAATACATATTCAGGCAAGCCTGTAGCATCTTGAGTTTCGCCTATACCCCATAGACCTTGAAACTTAAGATTATGAATTGTCATAATGGTTTTAATTCCATTGTAAAACTCATCGTCTTGATATCGTACATTCAAGTAAACAGGTATAAGGCCTGTTTGCCAGTCATTACAGTGAATGAGATCAGGCCTAAAGTCAAGGTGTGGTAAAACTGACAATACAGCCTTACTAAAAAAGGCAAATTTTTCGATGTCATGATGAATATAACTATATAAGGTTATTCCTCCAAAATAAAATTCATCATCAATAAAATAAAAGGTAACTCCTTTGTAATTAAGTTCAAAGATTCCACAATACTTGTTCCGCCAGCCTAAGGAAACATTAATATGTGTGATGAAATTCATTTGGTCAGTATATTCCTTAGGTATAGAACCATACTTTGGCATAATAACCCTAACATCATATTCTTCCTTGTTAAATGAAAATGGAAGTGAGCCTACTACATCTGCTAGTCCACCAGTTTTTGCGAAAGGAACAGCTTCGGATGATGCCAATAAAATGCGTTTCATATAGATCCCTCCTAAATTATAATATAGAATGATTAGTGACATAGATTATATTCATAAAGGTCATTGCTATTAGTAGTAATTATTGCTTGAATTATCTAATTATGTTTTATATAATTAAGTTAACAATAATTGTCGTTTATTGATTATACTGTATATAAAATATCATAACATATTTTAACAATATAGGTAAATACAATTTGTGTAAAAGATAAGCCAATTATTATACTCACTTCATAAGGAAAACAATGTACGACTTTAAAAAAAGTATAGCAGTGTTCAATTCATATATAAAGAACAATATTTGTTCTAAGCATAATACATGAGACATAAGATTATGTACAATAGGTGCATAAGATATGGACATATTAAAATGCACAAATCACAGTAATTCATACAAAATTTCAAATTTCAAATCATATAAAACATATATTTAATATATAAATCATATAAAAATCATATAAAACTCACTTACATACTAATAAGGGGGGTAATTAGATGAAAAAAAGGCAGAATCAAGCCCTAAAAATTTCTGATTTCCAAATGTATTTATTTCATGAGGGGACAAACTATCATACTTATGAGATGTTGGGTGCAAAGTATTTTCCTGCCACTAAAGACCAGGATGAAGGGTTTAGATTTGCCTTATGGGCTCCTAATGCAGAATCTGTAAGTCTTGTGGGGGATTTTAATGGGTGGCAAGTAGGTGAAGATTCCATGGAAGAGTTAGAAGGCCAAGGAGGCATATGGTGTATATTTATGCCTGGTATGGAAACGGGGAAGCTATATAAATATGCTATAACTCTTCAAACTGGGGAAGTTATTTTAAAAACAGACCCTTACGGCTATTATTTCGAATTAAGACCAAATACCGCCTCTATTACATATAGGTTAGACGATTACAAATGGCAAAACTCCGTTAACAAGGAAGATGACAAGGTTTCATCATTTGAATCTCCTATGACAATATATGAAGTTCATGCTGGTTCTTGGAAACAACATGAAGACGGGTCTTTATTAACATATAGGCAGATGGCAGATGAACTTATTCCTTATGTTGTAGATATGGGATTTACACATATTGAACTGATGCCTCTAACAGAATATCCCTATGATGCTTCTTGGGGATACCAGGTTACAGGCTATTATGGAGCAACTAGTAGATATGGTAGTCCAAAAGACTTAATGTATTTTATTGACAAATGTCATGAGCAAGGGTTAAAGGTAATCATAGACTGGGTGCCTGCACATTTTCCTAAAGATGCACATGGTTTGGCAAGGTTTGATGGAACGTATTTATATGAATATGAAGATCCTCGTCTAAGAAATCAAGCTCACTGGGGGACTTTAGTATTTGATTATGGAAGGAAGGAGGTCCATTCTTTTTTAATATCTAACGCAATGTTTTGGCTAGAGGTATTTCATATTGATGGACTAAGGGTTGATGCTGTATCATCCATGCTTTACCTAGATTATGGCAGAGAAAATGGAGAATGGCTTGCCAATAAGTACGGTGGAAATAAAAACCTTGAAGCAATAGAGTTTTTACAAAAGCTAAACAAAGCAGTATTTGCTAAGTTTCCTAGGACTCTAATGATTGCTGAGGAATCTACTTCTTTTTCAAAGGTGACAACACCGGTCCACCAAGGGGGATTAGGGTTTAATTATAAATGGAATATGGGGTGGATGAATGATTATTTAAGATATTTTGAAACTAATCCACTTTTTAGAAAAGGCAATCATCATCTTTTGACATTTGTAATGATGTATGCATATTCAGAGAATTTTAT
>CAZOSE010000010.1:7887-20086 GCA_964582385.1 uncultured Lachnospiraceae bacterium | reverse complement strand
TCTAGATTTTCTTGTATTACTTCTTTGCTCAAATGAAGACAGTGTTTATCATACTTGGCTATTTCTTTTCCATCATCAGATACCACTGTTTTAAGGGTTTCTAGTCTTTCAGGAGTACAAAAGCAATAATAAGCTTCGCCTTTTTCTATTAGCTTCTTAGCATATTCTAGGTAAACTCCCGTTTCTTTACGCTCACTTTGAACGTAAGGACCGTAGTCTCCGCCGATATCAGGACCTTCATCATGGTTAAGTCCTGTTAATTTTAATGTGTTATAAATAATCTCTATTGCGCCTTCTTCATAACGTTCCTGGTCAGTATCCTCGATTCTAAGGATAAAATCACCATTCTCATGTTTAGCTATTAAATATTCATACAGTGCTGTCCTAAGATTACCTACATGCATTCTTCCTGTAGGACTTGGTGCAAATCTTGTTCTAATTTTAGTCATATAGTTCCTCTTTCTATTTGTATATTAAATTAATAAAAACCTTCTAACCCCTTAAATCCATCTAATCCCTTTAGGCCTTCAAAACCTTCAAAGCCTTCTAGAGGAAAAGTTCCATTCATAAGGGAAGTAAACATAAATACTGTAAAAATTATAGTTATGATAAATACTACAATACTAACAAGTAGATTTGCTCTTGCCCAGTTTTTCTTACTTGCTTGTGTGTCCTTACCAAAGGCCCATACAAACAGAAGGACTATATAGGCAATGGGACCCACAAAGGGTATTGGTACAAAAATTAACAAGAAAGGTAAGGCTAAAATAAGTAGCCAATGTTTAAAGCTAATAGGTTCCTCTTCCTTACTTCTAGTTTCTGACTGGTTATTGTTATTATAGGGACTACTATGCTCATCCAAATTGGTATTACTATAAGCATTATTGCTTTGATTATAAGTATTGTTATTCCACTTATTATGTGTGTCTTCTTGATGATTCTGATAATTCTCACGGAATGAGTTTCCACAATTTTCACAAAAGTTGGCATTCTCATTCTCTGTATGTCTTCCACAAACTTTACATTCCATAAAATACTCCTTAAGCTAATTCTTGTCTATTTGTATTAGAATATTATCTTATCCTCTAACATAAGCAGCAATTACATTAGCACAGTTTTCGATTCCTATCTTATCACTTCTAAGTGATATATCATAGTTTTCAGACTGGCCCCACTTGTTATTAGCATGATAATTATAATAATTTTTTCTTTGCTTATCTATCTTTTTAAGCTGTTGGTGTGCCCTCTCTTCGTCTAATTCTTTGTTTTTCATAGCTTCTTTTATCCTAAAATCAGTATCGGCCCAAATAAATGTTGACACTAGGTTTGGCATCTCTCTAAGTACGAAATCTGCACATCTTCCTACAATCACACATGGTCCTTCCTGGGCATATTTGCGAATTACTTCTGATTGAGCTAAATATATTCTATCATCCAATGAAAGGGTGTTATATCCAAGCTCTTGGTTCCCATAGGCATTCATCCCCATTGCTATTGAATATAAAAAACTGTTAGTTGCTTTAGATTCTGCATTCTCGAAAGTTTCTTTAGCAAACCCACTTTCATTAGCAGCTCTTTCAATTAATTCATAATCATAGAATGGAATATCTAATTGTTCTGCAAGTATCTTTCCTATTTCTCTTCCGCCACTTCCATATAACCTACTGATAGTAATAACTTTATTCATATTATCACTCCATTCCTAATATTTTTGAGAATACTGTCCTAGTCTCTAGTTACCTTTTCTTATTACACTTTCATTATACCATAAACGAGTTATAAATGAATAGATTAAATTAATAAGTTACCTTTATTTTACTTAATTTAAGACTTTCTTTATTAAGTAAACCTACAATCAAGACTTAAAAAGAGCCTATAGGTAAAACTGCTATTAAACTTGTCATAATAATGATTCCAAATATTATACTTAAGGATGTCATAAAAGATGACCTCTCTAAATCTCCTTCAATTTCCTTTGTGAAACCCGTTGCCATTGATGCAATTGGTGAGAATAAAACAATCGTTAACACTACTTTTCCTCCACTAGGAATCGGTAAAACATAATAAATAACAAGAGCCATAACAATAGATACTAGATACCTATGTACTAAACCCTTAAAACTTCTCCTTAATCTACTAGTATCAATGTTTAAGTCAAAAGCGATTCCTATCATAAGCATTGCAAGAAAGGTGTTTGCATCACTTCCAATGCTAGTAAACACAAGAACTTGACTAGGCAGGGAAAGTCCAAACATTCGTATTGTGAACATTATAATATATGTAACAAACAAGATTGAAGAGAACATATTTACCAATATACTTTTAATAGACACTCTATCAGACGTATTTGCAAGGGATTTTGCAACACTATAATTAATTCCTGCTCCTGAGAATGTGTTTCCTACGTCAAACATACTTACTATTACCACTCCACTAGCCCCTAAGAAGCTTGAAATATATGGCATTGTAAAGGCACCTATATTATAACTTCCATAGTTTATAATATTAAATGCTTGCTCTTTTTTTCCCCTTTTCATACCAAAGATAAATGCAACTATGCCCAGTATAAGATTACATAACACCCCTATAACGGTATACATTATCAATGTTTGATCAATGGTAACCACATTAAAGCTTGTAATAATAGTACAAGGGAGGGTTATCTTTAATACTAATTTTGAAAATATACCAAAGTCTTCTTTGGTCACCCAACCTATCTTTTTAATAACATAGCCTAATACAATGATTAATATTAAAGAAAATGCACGTACTAAAACATCTTGCATAATTTACCTCAAGTCTTTCTAAATTAATTTTTAATTTTATGTATAAGGAGATTTTACTTAATTGAATTAATTTGTCAAGTTGTCATTAAGACCTTTTACAATTTCAACCACTTTAAATGTATTTCTTGTGTTATAATTATAGTAATGAGTCCTATACTTAGTTTGTGGTGTTTCGGCAGATAAGTTTGAATTAATTGATGATGGTAGTTCTAGCAAAGATGATAATGGTAAAAAGCTTTGGCAGTGAAATGTTTGCTTACATATTTATGAGGCTGATATTATTGTAGTTGGTACAGGTGCTGCCGCCTTTAGTGCTGCAATAACAGCTGCTAACAATGTAAATAAAGCTTAAGTCAAACAAAAACCACCAGGTTACTGGTGGTTTTTGTTTGGGTATACACTTATAAGTAATGCAGTCTACGGGACTTGAACCCGTACCCAATTTTTATCGGATTAGATCCTTAGTCTAACGCGTATACCAATTCCGCCAAGACTGCATGAACATAAATATTCTATACTTTTTTTAAACTAATGTCAAGGAAAAGGTAAGTAATAATGCCCTTAAATGATTAAATTTAAGGGCATCCTTTTTATTAACTCTTCTTTAATTTTATTCTTCTGTCTTCGTTACCCAAGGTATATCTAAGGATATATTTTTGTGCATATCCAAACTCCACTGTCTTTCTTCCAATCTCTTTGCTCTTCTGCAAGAATACCCCTCATGGATGTACTTTTCTTCCTTGGTTTCTGCTTCTATTAAAGGAACAAGGGCTGGCGAACCATCTTCTTCAAAACAAGTAAATGTAATAAATGCAGTGGCACAAAGTCTTCTTTCTCCTGTCATTAGATTTTCTGCAGTTACTTTGCAAAAAACTTCTACAGATGAATTACCAACTCCTGAAATGAAACTCTCAGCACATATGGAGTCTTCAAGGTTTGCTGGGTTTATAAAGTCTACAGAATCCATAGATGCTGTAACTGCAGACCTTCTTGTGTGTCTAGCTACAGAGATCGATGCTGATATATCTATTAAAGATAACATAGTTCCGCCAAACAATGTATTATTATTATTTAAATCATTAGGAAATATTCTGTTAGTCCTAACGACTCTTGATTCACTGCATTTCTTAACCGGACGCTTTGTATTCATATTCTACCTCCAACTAAAGTCTTATACGTTAATATAAACATTATACAGTAAAAACCATTTAATTAGAAGATTGAACTTTACCTTTTGGCTTAAAATCAAAGGTTATTGTTAAAACTTATTTGCTTTTTTATATATAAGATATATAATTAATCTATAATAATAAAGCAAAATAAGGAGGTTAACTATATGAAAGTAAAGAATATCAAAAACATTGATAAGTTCTTCGAAGTAGTGGACAGCTGTGTGGGGAAAGTTGAGCTAGTAACAGATGAAGGTGACCGTCTTAACTTAAAGTCTAAGCTTTCTCAATATGTATCTTTAGCTAACGTATTTTCCGATGGTACAATTAAAGAAATTGAAATTATCGCTCATGAAAAAGAAGATATTGAAAAGCTAATGAAGTATATGGTTCAAGGTTAACTAGCACATCAAGGTTAAAGCTTTATCCAGTATGATGTAAATGGGTAGTATATATAAAAAGTATCAAAACTTATAATGTAATAATTAAAAATCCTCCTTAAGTAGATTTAGCTTTTTACCTTGTCTACTTAAAGAGGGTTTCTTTCATCTAAATTCCTAAGTTAACAGGAACATTTAAACTGTATAATATATTGTTTTATTAGTATATGGTTTTATTAGTTATTACAATTCAAACTTGGTAAACAGTTCTTTTACATCATTCACTTCAAGTCTTTTCCCATATGTTACAACCTGACCATCTACAACCAATGCTGGGGTATCTATTACGCCAAATTTTAATATTTCTGAGTTGTTTCTTATTAATATAACTTCATCTGTATAATTCATATCTTCAATTGCCTTTTTCACATTATTATAGGTCCTTTTATCCTTCCTTCCATAAGAAGCTAAAAATAAAAATCTAGATTTACTAAGATATTTACTCTCTTTTTCAGACAAATTAAATAATGGTTGTCCATCTAAAGACTTCCCCATATATGGTTCTTTATCTTGCTGACCTGTTAAAAAATCGAACATACCCATACTTTTTCTCCCTTTATATAATTAAACTATAGTTAATTGCAAAACTAGATAAACTTAATCCTTTTTATAGTCTTATACAAAGATTTGAGCTAAACCCTTGTGTTCTTTACGCTTGTAGCGAAAAATTTGCATAAGATTATAAAGTTTAACTGTTACTTTACCTTTCAAATGGAAAAAGTAACTTCTGATTTTCCTTTGTATATATATTATCCTGTGTAATTAGTTGGAATCCCGAATCTATATATTCAGGCAATTTTTCACCATTTAAAAGTTTTACTGCTTTTTCAATACCTAGATAGCCCATATTAAATGGCTTTTGAATCATAAGCCCTTGACAATCATTACCTTCTAAAAAACTTATTTGCTCTGTTGAACTATCAAAACCAAAGGCATTGATTTTGCCAGATAGATTCATATCTTTAATGGCTTTTAAAGCTCCAGCTGAAGAATATTCGTTTAAGCCAATAACCATGTTTATATTAGGTTTTTTTTGCATAATACCTCTTGTTAAATTATAAGCCTTAAAATAATCCGAATCACAATATAAAACATCTACAATCTTTTCTGCTTCTTTGCCCAAACCATCACGCACTCCCGCCTGTCTTTCAATTGCTGTAGATGCTGTCTTTACATGGCTTACAATTACTATTTGAGTGTCTTCCTCTATGTAATTTAATATATAATTACCCATCTCTTTACCTGCTTTAAAGTTGTCCGTTGCAATAAGAATATCTTCAACTTTCTCAGCAACATTGGAGTCTACTAATATAAGTTCTATATTGTTTTCTTTGATTTGCTTAACATATGGTAATGTTATTGTGTAATCAGATGGAACAAGCACTATAGCATCTGGTTTTTCACTTATCGCCCATTCTATATACTTGTTTTGTCTTTCATAATCATCTTCTCTATCAGGTGCAACAATGGTAAGTTCTACATTATATTCCTTTGCAGCAAGTTCGGTTCCCGCAATTAAATCTACCCAAAAGTCGTTAGTCTCATCGATTAGTTTAGGAATAAAAATTATTTCTAAAGGTTGCTTTTCTGAATCAATTTCAATAATTGTTAAAATAAAATAAGACAGAAAAATCGTAATTATAATTGACATAATAATGAATATAACTTTGTTTCTCATTGGGATTTCACTTATATTTTTAAATATCTTTCTTTTCATTTTAACACATTTTCTCTTTTCTTAGGAATAGTAATAGTTACAATTGTACCCTCATCTTGCCTACTCTCAATCTCAAGGCCATAGCCATTACCATAATGGATTTGAAGCCTTCTTTGGACATTATATACTCCTATTCCACTGGATTTGTAATTTACCTTATGGGTATCGAATATCCGATCAAGCTGGGCTTTAGACATTCCTATACCGTTGTCTATGATTTTAATCACTATATCTTGCCCTACCGAACGGCCTATAACTTGCAGAAGACATTTACTCTCCTTATACTTTATCCCATGGTAAATAGCATTTTCTACAATAGGTTGAATGATTAACTTTAGTATTTTTTCGTTATATAACTCTTCATCAAATATAATATTATACTCTAATATATCTTTATACCTCATTTGTTGAATTGTCAAGTAACTATTAATGTAACTTATTTCTTGAATTATAGTTAGCTCTTCATTTTCATTACTTATACTTTGTCTTAATAATTTGGACAAAGCAGACGTCATAAGAACAACTTCCTCTGTTTTCTTAGATTCTGCCATCCATATAATTGAGTCTAGAGTATTGTACAGAAAATGAGGATTGATTTGTGATTGTAAGGCTCTAAGTTCACTTTTTCTTTTTTCTTTTTGCTCATACACAATTCTATCCATTAGATTTTTAATCTCATCAATCATCATATTAAAAGATATACTCAAGCTACCTATCTCATTATTAGAAATATTCTCTATATTAGCAATCTCTAGCTGACCCTGTTTAACTAATTCCATTGAATCTTTCAGGATTTTAATTGGACTTGAAATCTCATATGAAACTGCAACGGAAATAGCTACTACTGCAATTAATAATGCAATTGTTACAACAAGATATATTAGTTTAGCTTCCCTACTGTTCTTCATTAGTTCAGAAACTTCTTCAACTCCAACAGTTGTCCAACCCGTCTTATCAGATACAGATATAGTATACAACTTGCTTTCATCTTCATCAGTTACAAAGTAGCCAGATTCGTTGTCTAAAACTTCTCTGATTTTCTCTTCTTTTAAGCCACTATATAATAGTTGTTGCTGCGGGTGATAAATAATATCACCGTTATCATCTAATATAAAAATATAGCCTTTTTCAGTCATACTATTAGCTTCGCACAAATCAATAATTGCACCATAATTAAGATCTATGAAGAAAATACCTGAAGCTTCATTAGTATATGGGTTTCGAATGTTTATACACAAAGTTATTACCCATTTATAATCATTTTCAATTAGGTTTTGTACATGAGATGAAGATAATACAGCCTCACCTGGGCTTAAAATCGCTTGGTTAAACCAATCTAGATTATTTATATTTACATTAGTATTTAACTTGTCCTTGCCATCATTTATCAAATAGCGATCATTATCTGATAAAATGGCAATGTTATAAATATCATCCCTTGCCTTAGTAATAAGATTAAAATGAGATAAAATTTCTTCTCTTAGCTCATAGAATTCTTCTGCTTTTATGTTGTTTTCAAACAAGAATTTGTTTACACCCTCATAATTAATTACCAAGGTAGTTATGTTCTCCATATAGTCAACATAAGATTCTATTTGGTAGTTAACTTGTTCTATTAGATGAGTTGTATATTCCATAGAGTTATCTAATACTGTATCTTTGGTATAACTTAAGGAAATAAGCAAAAAAATGAATAAGGCAATAACAACCAAGGTTGAAAATGATACTAGCATTGCAAGCCTAATGCTTTTAATTTTATTTAACAATTTTTCTACCAGCCTTTTATTATCAAATGTTAATTTTTTTATCTTTTGAATAGTCCGATGGTGATTGTCCTGTCATTTTTTTAAAAACCACACTAAAATATTGGGGATCAGAAAAACCTACCTTATGTGCTATCTCGTAGTTTTTTAGATTACAATTTTCAAGGAGAATTTTAGATTTTTCTATTCTTGTTCGAGTAAGAAACTCCATAAAAGTTTCTCCTATTTCGTCTTTAAAAATAGTAGAAAACCTACTTGAGCTTATGTTCAAATAAGAACAAACCTCACTTAAATTTAATTTTGGATCTGAATAATTCTTTTCTATATAATCCGTGGCCATTAGTGCACGCTTCTTGTTAGTAGAACCTTTCTGCTTCAGCAAAATGTCTGCAGTTCTACTACAGTAATCTCTAAGAATATCTATTGCTTCAGATAATGTAGGAGCCTTTGTTAAGTCTGCAAGGATCTCTTCTTTTATAAGGTTCTCTTTAGATTGAACCAAGTCAACAATATTTAATTCATTATTCAAATTAAGTACCATTCTTTGTAAGTAAGAAATGGTTAAGGTTTTAGTCTCAAATGAGCCTTCTAACATGTTTTCTAGGTAATTAGAGACTTTATTTATCAACTTCATATCATTCATCATAATACCATGAACTAAGTCACTTATATAATTATCTAAATTAATATAATTATTTTCTTTATTCACCAAGTTGTCCAAATCTTCAGAATCAATAACACTATGTTCACCAAAGATATATTGGTACTTAGTGGCCCCATAAGTTGACTCGTAAGAATTGTATATGTTTTCTTTACTAGCAATTGTTTTTCCAATTGTTATCGATATGTCAATATCCAAATAATCTTTTACTTTGTTTTTTATATCTATACATATATCTTTTCCTGCTGTTTTTATCTCCGCTAGGTTATTAGACTTTAATAAAACATATAACTTGTTATCATTAGATATGCACACTATACCTGCTTGATTATTAATTAAAATCTCTTCACTTATATTATATACTGAAAAAACCATCAATGAACTATATTGTTTCATTTGGTCATTACTTTCTGTATAGTCATGACCTTTTTTAAGTTCAATAATAGCAACCCTGTAATACTTAACATCAAGTTCTGTGTTAAAATTCTTTAATTCACTAGCTATTTCTTCAAACGACTTTTTTCCTTTAATAAAATCGATTAATAATTTTGATTTGATATATATTTTATTCTTTTTATATGTTTCATTAATTCTGTTCCAATTTTTTTCTTTTTCATCTCTTTTATCACGTTTACCTTTTGTAGTCAAAAGTACATTTGATAGTTCTGCTGCTGTTATTGGTTTTAAAATATATTCTTCTACATTATATTTTATAGCCTTCTGTGCATATTCAAATTCATCAAAACCACTAAAGATTATGACACTAATTTGAGGAAAATTATTATATATATATTTTATTAATTCCATTCCATCTAATATAGGCATACATATATCGGTTAATACCACATCAACTTGATTTTCCTCTAAAAAGTTTATAGCTTCTTTTCCATTCTGGCAAGTTCCAATTAGATTATAGCCAAGTTCATTCCATTTCATGTTTTCACTAATAGCTTCTCTAATTAATATTTCGTCATCTACTAACAATACATTATACATTTTATCACTCCATTTTTAAAGGAACTAATATATAAACTCATTTGGCATTTACCTAATATTAACAATTCCCTCTATACTTGTCAATAATTCAAACATGATACACAATTAAGACCTCCTGTAACAACAAGAGGTCTTAATTGTTCATTTATAGAATGTGTTAATTTTATTTAGAAATTAGTCGTATAAGTTTTGAGAAATTTCTGGACTTTCAATGTTACCTGCATTATACCATTGAGCTCCAGTATCAACGTCAGATACTTCTTCGCCATTAGCAACTTGTACTAATAGTTCGATTAATACTTCACCAATTCTTACAGGAGCTTGAGTAACAGCACCAAATAATGTACCGTCAGATATTGCTGCTTTAAGTACTGAACCTGAGTCAAATCCAACTGCTATAATATCATCATCGCCTGTTCCCATAACGCCAAGGTTTTCATTAGCTGTTACAAGACCTTCAGCTGATACTTGGTTAGAACCAAATATAGCAATAGTATCTGCTTTGTTTAGTATTGTTGATGCTTCAATTGCTGTTAATTCTGTTGTAGTTTGAGCTGGAACTCTAACTTCAATAACTACATCTGCATCAGCTTCTGCTACTGTATCACCTTTTGTATTGCTTATATAGAAGTCGTTACCTACTACTGCAACCGTCTTACCATCAGCTGCTAATAGTTCGATCATTCTATCAATAAAACCTAAACCACGTTGAGTTATAGATTCTGAAGTAGCATCTTGGTTAACTTCACCAATTCTAACTTGCCCATCAGCATTTGCAATTCTATCTTTAATTCCGTCATACATACCATCTGCTGCAACTCCACCTGCTACGTAGTTGTCTGTAGATGCATTTGCATAAACAGAACCATCTGGAGCACCTGGAACACCTGAGTCAAAACCAATAATTGGAATACCTTTTTCTACTGAGCTTTGAATTCCATCTAGAGATGCGTTAGTATCAAGAGCTGCTAAACCTATTGCATGTGGTGCCTTGTTAATAGCGTTGTTTAACATTTGAACTTGATCAGCTATATCTGATTCAGAGTTAGGACCAATAAATTCCATTGTTATACCATATTTCGCTGCACTTGCTTGTGCACCTTTATAAACCGCTTGCCAATATGTAGACTGGAATCCTTTTGAAACAATTTCAAAGTGATATTTTTCTTTTGCTACGATTTCACCACTGTCTCCTGAATCCTCTGTTTCTTTTTCTGTTTCTTTCTCTGTTTCTTCAGGTGCGTCTGTCTCTTTTTCTGTTACTTTCTCTGTTTCTTTAGGTGCGTCTGTCTCTTTCTCACCGCCACCCCCGCAAGCTACAAGTAAGGATGCTACCATAGTTAAAACTAATAAAATTGCCAATAATTTTTTCTTCATTTCATACCTCCTATTTTTCTTGTTAAAATTTATATGAACCTTAAGGCTACATATCTTTATTGTTTTGCTTTTTTCTTATTGTTAACAATATCAATCAATACTGCTCCAATTAGTATAATACCTGTAATAATCTGCTGCCAGTTAGGTTGAAAACCAACATATGGAAGTCCAGATTTTATAATTGACATAACCATAACACCAAGTAGTGCCCCAACAATTGTTCCCTGGCCACCAGTAGTTGAAATACCACCGATAATTGCTCCACCTATCGCATCTAACTCTAGGCCTGCTCCTGTTCCTGGGTTAATACTTGCAAAAGTTGCAGCATAGGCTATGCCTGCTAGTCCTGCAAAAAAACCACATATAACGTAAGCAATGATATGGTATTTAGTTACATCAACACCTGATAGTCTTGTTGCTTCTTTATTACTACCAATCGCTATAATATAGCGTCCTATCTTAGTTTTATTAAGTATAACTGTCATTACTATTGCACAAACAACAATTAGAATTAATCCAACTGGTACCTTAGTTCCATTTACATCTAACTTGAAAATACTTCTAAACCAACCGCCCTCAGCAGTTGCTGGAGGCCAAGGAATACCAAATCCACTTGCACTTATAGTTCCAAGTCCCCTAGTAATCATCATAGTACACAAGGTCGCAAGGAAAGGTGGTAGTTTCATTACTGCAACTAGTATTCCATTTAAGAGACCAATTACTAATCCAAATAACACTGTTACAAGCATACCTACTATAACTGGCATGTTTTGATACCTTACTAAGTAACCACCAGCTATTGCATAGCATATTATACCTGTTCCTATAGATAGGTCTACACCACCACTAATTAGTACAAAGGTAACTCCTATAGACATTAAAGCAATATAATAAGAATAATCTGCTATACTAACAAAAGTTGAATATCTTCTAAATGCAGGACTCGCAATAGAAAAAACTGTTATAAGTGCAATAATGATAAGGGATACAATTGCTCTTTGAGTACCAAGCTTTTTAACAATTATATTATTAGTTAATATGTTGTTTTTTAATTTATTCATATCTATTATCAATTCCCCCTACTCTCTAAGTGTTGCCGCGTGCATTATGCTTTCTTGTGTGGCTTCTGATATGTCTATTTCACCCGTTATATTACCTTCACACATAACCATAATACGATCGCTCATTCTAAGTATTTCTGTTATTTCAGAAGAAATCATAATGATTGACTTTCCTTGGGCAACTAATTCATTCATTAGTTGATATATTTCATTTTTTGCTCCAACATCT
>CAZOSE010000010.1:0-7877 GCA_964582385.1 uncultured Lachnospiraceae bacterium | reverse complement strand
ATATTAATATATCACAGTTTCTAACCAGCCATTTTGCAATTACAACTTTTTGCTGATTTCCCCCAGACAAGTTAGAAACCATCTGATTCACACTAGGAGTTCTAATATCTAATTGTTTAACATAATTTTCTGCTTCTTTTTTCTCTGCTTCTTCATCTATGAAGGAACCAGACATGTAATTTTCTAAAGATGCCATAGTTACATTCTCAGCAACTGTTTTATGTACTACAATCCCGTAACGCCTACGGTCCTCTGAAAGATAACCCATACCATTCAAAACAGCATCCTGAGGTGTTTTGATATCCACCTTTTTACCATTAATATATATATCTCCACTATCTTTTGAATCCGCTCCAAAAATTGCCCTTGCAGTTTCTGTTCGGCCTGCTCCCATTAATCCTGAAAAACCTAAAATCTCTCCTTTATGTAGCTCAAAACTTATATTCTTAACCATCCTACCAGCATTTAAGTTTTCAACTTTTAGAACTACTGGAGCATCTTTTGGAACATTACTTTTTGTTTTAGGATCTTCATAAATAACACGACCTACCATCATATTGATGATTTCATCTTTTGTAGTCTTTAATGTATCTACTGTTCCTACATATCCACCATCCCTCATAACTGTAACTCTATCTGAAATCTCTTCAATTTCATTCATACGGTGAGATATATAGACAATTCCCATGCCTTTACTACGAAGATCTCGTATTATTTCAAATAATTCTTTAATCTCTCCATCAGTTAGTGCTGCTGTAGGTTCATCAAAAACAATTACCTTTGCATCATAGGAAACTGCTTTTGCAATTTCACACATTTGTTGTTTTCCTACTGTTAGATTCATCATTTTTTCTTTTGGATCTATGTCTATATTAAGCTTTTCAAACAATTTCACTGCTTCTTTATTCATCTTATTATCATTAATAAAAAAGCCAGTCTTTGGTTCTCTACCAACAAATATGTTCTGGGCAACACTTAAGTGGTTTATCATATTAAGTTCTTGATGAACAATAACAACTCCTGCATCTTGAGCTTCTTTAGGAGTCATAAATTCTTGTTCCTTACCTTCAAATATGATAGTTCCAGAGTCCAACTTATATATTCCTGTTAATACCTTCATTAAGGTAGATTTACCAGCACCATTTTCACCCATAAGTGCATGAACTTCACCTTTTCGGACATTAAAATCCACATGGTCTAATGCATGTACACCAGGGAAACTTTTATCTATTTGTTTCATATCTAGAATTGCATCATTCACGGCTTCACCTTCCTAATCTATATAATTTAGAATACACTCTACTTATATCCATGTTTTCATTAATTCTTTTTCTGATTACTTATAATATCAAGGTATACTGCTGTGATTACAATAAGTCCAGTTATAATTAATTGGAAATCTTTTGTTAATCCTATAGCAAAGATACCTTCTTGAAGTAGTGAGATAATCAAAACACCAATAATAGTACCGCCAATTGATGCAACCCCTCCAGACATTGAAGTACCACCCATAACTACTGCTGCTATAGCTTCATTATTATATTGGTCGCCAAGTCCAGGTTGAACAGTTGTGTAAGCTCCTACAAAGAATATTGCAGCAACACCTGCTAAAGTTCCACATATTATATGAGCAAGCATCTGCCACTTCTTAACGTCAACACCTGATAAACGTACTGCTTCCTTATTACTTCCTAAACACAATATGTATCTTCCAATTTTAGTTTTGTTAAGAATAATTGCACAAATTAAAGCTACTATAATAAGAACAATTAATCCAACTGGAATTGATATCTTGCCGGTATTGTATCTTGCAAGATTTCTATACCAACCGTTAGCTTCACTTGATTGTGGCCAGCTTACTGACTGAGATTGTGTAAAAACAGAACCTACACCTTTTGCAAGCTGCATAAGACCCATAGATGTAATAAAAGGTGCCACATCCCAATATGCCACTAAATATCCGTTAATAGTTCCAAAAATCAATCCAACTAAAACACTAACAATTAAACATAGAATTAATGGCCAGCCACTACGTGTAAGTAAATGTCCACCTATAAGAGCAGAAGCAAACATTACAGGTCCAATTGAAAAGTCAATTCCTCCTGTGGCTATAACGAAAGTTACCCCTAGTGCAAGAAAACCTAGAAAATAGGAATAACTCAGTGCACTTAAAACTCTATCATAACTGACAAATGTTGGTGATAATACCGCAAAAATGAAATACATAAGAAGTAAAACAAAAATTAATACTATCTTATTAAAACCAATCTTTTTCACTAGTGCATTGTTTTTTATTTTTTCCAAGTACTGAATCCCCCTAACATTACTTAATAATATTATAAGATAATTTAAATTCTTTTTTAATTGCATTATTATTATATAGTTACTTCTTATAATTTAGAATTGAATTTTGTCCAATAAATGTTCAATATTCTACTACTTTTGTTAAAATGCTATTAAAGCTCATAAAACTTAACAAACTTGCACACTTTCAATTGTTTGGAATAAATTATATAGAGAAAATAGATTCTATGTAATCTTAAAAATCCTAGGAGTTTAAATGGATAATAATATTTTTGATAATGATTCTATTGTCGGCAACGGGATACCTTATAATAATATTACCTGGCAAGATGTACCAGGCAATCCTTTTGGTAAGGCCGCTAATTTTAATGCCTTTATATTTGGCGATGCAAATAACATAGTTGATATGAAGGGTGCATTTGCAATCGGCGGAAGTTTTTATAGTCCAAGAGGTCTTAGCCTTAACTTTGGTAGAAATATTCAGTCACCTGAATATACACCGGATAATGTTGGATTTCTTGTTGGAAGAAACGTTGCAATGAATGGGTCCTTAGTTGTTGTAGGCCATGTTGTTGTGGGTGGAGGTTTTCGTGCAGCAAGAGGTAGTACCTTCTTAATCGGAAAAGATGGCAGCCCAAAGCCAGCTGCAGAATTAGCCAAATTATATGCGTCCAATGGGCAAAGTAGGTATTGGTCACCAAGTGACCGTGGTAGTCATTATATTATTTCAAGTTATGATGTTCCACATTACTTACCTGCTAGTCGTATCAATGCTAACTTATCGGCTTTCTTTCAAGATGCAAAAAACAGTATAGTAAACTATAAAGAATGTATCGAAGATATGCCAGTAAATGGAGTTGTAGAGGAAGATTTTCATGAATGGGTCCTTACAGGTGATGATCCTGACCTAAATATCTTTATTCTTGATCGCAGACCTAATGGGCTTATTAGCAAAGGAATTAGATTCGATGTTCCTGACACAAGCACAATTATTGTAAGACTCAAAACTGGTGTTAATGCTCATTTACAATATGGTTTATTGGGGTCGAAAGAACAAGCAAGTCGTACTATTTACCTATTTGAGGACGCTACTAATATCTATATGGAAGTTCCTGCTGATATTTGGGGAAGCTTTTTGGCCCCCCAAGCAATGTTACATGGTCACCGAACTGGAGGCCACATTACAGGTAATGTAGCCTTAAATTCATTTGCAGTTAGTGCAACTAGTGGCTTCGAGTTCCATTTCCCTGTATTTGAAGGCCAGGTTTTATGCGAAGACATATCTGATATAATATTTGAGAGACCCGATGAGATTCCTATTCCTCCTGAACCTATTGTAGAAGAACCTGAACCCATAATACCTGAACCTATTGTAGAAGTGCCTGAACCTATTATTCCTGAACCAATAGCCACTGTACCTGAACCTGTAGTTCCTATCCCTATGCCTGCAAGACCACCAAAGCAAGAAAGACCAACACCTATACTTCCTGGTGGTCACATGGAACCTGTTATTCCAAGTCCAATTACTCCTAGACCTATTGAAAGACCTATGCCTAGTCCAAGGCCTTGTCCTCCTTGTCCAGAGCCAAGACCTTTCCCTCCTTGTCTAGAGCCAATACCTTGTCCCCCTTGCCCAGAGCCAGAACCTTGCCCAGAACCTAAAACTTATACTAAATATATACCTTATCCGGTTAGAATGCCAAACCAACTGCAAGAGCCTATGCCTTGTCAAAAATGTCCTGAATGTTTAATTGAAGAAGGAGTTATATCGGGATGTATATGGGGATGTGAATGTTGTAAAAATCATGGTTGGAGGATAGAATTATATGAGATCTGTAATAACGAAAAGCTTCTAGTTAATTGTATCGATATAGGACATTATGGATGCTTTAAATTCTATGTACCATATGATGGTTGCTATAGCTTATCTTCCCTTCCTATAGGATACAGGAGAAGTCAGCCTTACTTTTACAAAAAGGGATCTCCTTGTAAACCCATAATGTCACTTAATAATATAGGTGTATCTAATTTTTATTATTAATATATATAGTAGGCTTATCAAATTAACTTTCTAAAGAAAACAAAGAAATGTGCCTAGATGTAAGTTGTGTTCTTTACATCTAGGCACATTTTTCAGTGATTTATTTAAACTATAATATTATGCTGCTTTTGATTTTGCAATTTCTGCTAATGCAGTAAATCCATCTGCATCATTAACTGCCATCTCTGATAACATCTTTCTGTTGATGTCAAGACCAGCTTCTTTTAATCCATACATAAATCTGCTGTATGAAATACCATTCATTCTTGCTGCAGCGTTAATTCTTGCAATCCATAAACTTCTAAATTGTCTCTTTCTTTCTTTTCTTCCTGAAAATGATGTTGACAATGCTCTCATTACAGATTGTTTTGCTACTCTATATTGTTTGGATCTAGCACCTCTGTAACCTTTTGCTAGCTTTAATACTCTATTTTTTCTTTTTCTAGAGTTTACTCCACGTTTTACTCTTGCCATGGCTTGATTTCCTCCTTATTACAAGTCATTTCTCTTATAGGTATGGTGTTAATTGTTTTAACTTTCTTGAATTACCCTTGTCTACTTCAACAGCTTTTCTAAGTCTTCTTTTTCTCTTAGATGTTTTCTTAGTTAAGATATGACTTTTATTGGATTTCATCTTCATAAACTTACCAGTACCTGTCTTTTTAATACGCTTTGCAGCGCCTCTATGTGTCTTAACCTTAGGCATAATATTTCCTCCTTTATGTTATGCAATCTCTAGTCCTATATATCAGTTTAGAAATTAGATAAATTAAAAATATTTATTTTAACATCTTATACTTTAAAATGTTTAAGCACAAAATGTTATTAACGTTTTTTGCTTAAAAACATAACCATGTTTCGGCCTTCTATTCTCGCATGTTTATCTATCATGGCTATATCTTCAACTCTCTTGAAAAACTCATCCATGATTTCTTTACCACTACTTCTATGAGCCATTTCACGACCTCTAAATCTAAGTGCCACCTTAACTCGGTCCCCATCTTCTAAGAATTTTCTTGCATGGTTTGCCTTTGTACTTAAGTCGTGTTCTTCAATGTTTGGTGATAAACGTACTTCTTTTAATTCGATAGTTTTTTGCTTTTTCTTAGCTTCTTTTTCTCTTTTAGTTATTTCATACTTATACTTGCCAAAATCCATAATCTTGCAAACAGGCGGTTTTGCATTTGGGGCAACTTTAATTAAGTCAAGATTTCGTTCTCTAGCCAAGTTCAATGCATCTCTTGACAACATAACACCTAATTGTTCTCCATCTTGATCAATCACTCGAACTTCTTTGTCTCTAATTTTTTCATTAATTATTATTTCGCTAATAATTGTGCACCTCCATAGGTTGAATCTAATAAATAAGTTTACAATAAAAAAATGGATAGTAACAACCTATCCACTTCACTAATTCGACTACGCCTGTAAATTTGGCAAAACAAGAACAAGATACATACAAGTATTATGTAATAATTTACTTGTTCTATTTTTCGAAATTATTTACCCGAGTCACTTGTTCGTGCTAAGGTGAGAGTGGATACCCTACTTGATGTATTATTACCTGTGATTTATATTGTTCACAAGCTTTTTAATAATAACATATTTTTAATTATATGTCAAGTTTAATTTAAGCTAAATAAGCATTCTTAACAACCGCCAGGTTATCAATGAATTCAATTATTTCCCTTTCAGACTCAACATCTCCTGTGAATGGGAAGTTATTTGCAGTTTTATTAAACTGTTTAAGTTCTTTTTTTGCACTTATTAAATCATTATTTACAAATATTTCATAAGCATACATCAGGCGACTTCTAGACACATAAGCAGATGTGTTCTTAATGTAGGCCTGTAATTCTTTTGTATATATTTTTTCTATTTCATCTTGGCGATTTAAACCTATAATTTCATAAAATAGCATTTCACAAAGCAACTCATTTTTGTATATATCCAGTAGTCCTGGAGCATTATCTATAAGATACTGGGAGTGTTTTTTAGCTTTAGTGAAATCTTTTTCATCATGAAGACGATTACATTTAAAAACCCCTATAGAAACAATTAATGGATTGTTTAAATCTGCATTATCAGGAAGCTCAAAGTACCCCTCAGGCATATTCTTTAGTCTATCACCCTTAGTTTGTAATCCATTAACATATAGTTGCATATAAAGGGCCCTACTTGCTTCTTTATCTTTTTTTAGGTTCAGGGCATTATGTCCATCATTAGTTATGCCTCCAACTTTCATAGGGATTGCATTGGTAAGGCCAATTATTAAACCAACTATAAAAGATATAAATGACATTTCCGATAAAAAACTGGTCTCTTGAAACCCTAAATATAAAGCAAGTGATATTAAAGATATAATCAAGTTTGCCAAACTACCACCTAGATTATATAAAACATATGGATAGTTATATGGATTCCATCTAGGATCTGGCATCATTAAACATTGGCCACCAGTTCCTACTATATTAAACTTCTTTGTCTTTAATTTGCCATCCTCTTTGATAAGCATAAGGTTTCCAACCCTAAAGGAAACAAACTTGTATCCACTAATAAGGCCAAAGATTAGGTGACCACCCTCATGAAAAATAATATGAAGAAAAACAACTCCAACAAATGCAAGCATTAACAAACCAATAGAAAACAGCAATCCGCTTACTCCATATTGGTCACTATAATAACTTACAGTATTACCAGTAAAAAACCCAATAATTCCAGCTCCTACAATAATAATGGCCATCGAAATAGCATTTCCCAGCTTATTGCCTTGTTTCTTTGTTTGATTATTGTTTTGCTGACTATCTTCCTTCATTTTTCCTCCTTAAAACTCAGCCTTACCAAAGTCCGATAATTCTAACCCTTTGTTTCTTTCTAATACAGTTTGTTCACTCCAACTATGAGTAAACAAAATCAAAGGATTTCCCTTCATGTCTCTTACCCTTTTACAGTCTGATGTAAGAAAAAGTTCGCTTGCATCAACTGTAGATTCCTCTATCCATCTGATATAACCATAGGGCAAGTTTTCTAATCTAATCTCTACGTTATACTCATGTTCAAGCCTATGTTTGAATACATCAAACTGAAGTACTCCAACTGCTCCAACAATTATTTCTTCTAGACCCATGTTGTATTCTTGGAATATCTGTATTCCACCTTCTTGGGCAATCTGCTCTATACCTTTAACAAATTGTTTTCTTTTCATGGTGTCAATTTGTCGTACCCTTGCAAAATTCTCTGGGGAAAAGGTTGGAATTCCCTCATATTTAAATGTTTGGCCTGGTGAACGTACTGTGTCTCCTATGGAGAATATACCTGGATCAAACACACCTATAATATCTCCTGCATAAGCTTCATCTACTATTTTTCTATCTTCTGCCATCATCTGCTGTGGCTGGGCAAGTTTCATAGCCTTCTTACCTTGAACATGATAAACTTCACTTTCAGCTTCAAACCTACCTGAACAAATACGCATAAAGGCAATTCTATCCCTATGTTTTTTATTCATATTCGCTTGAATTTTAAATACAAA
>CAZOSE010000009.1:0-22243 GCA_964582385.1 uncultured Lachnospiraceae bacterium | reverse complement strand
GGAATACTAGCAGCAGTTGTATTAGGAATTGGTAGAGCAATTGGTGAAACAACCGCAGTAATGATGGTTGCAGGAAATAATAGTGGTGGTATACCATCTAGTATATGGGATAAAACTAGACCTCTCACCTCAAATGTAGCAATGGAAATGGGATATGCATCAGGGCAACATCAAGAGTTATTATTTTCTACTGGTGTTGTATTATTTGTTTTTATCATGATAATAAATTATGTGCTAATTAAGATAACATCAAAGATTAATTAATTGTGCTTTGGAGGAAGGTTTTTATGACAAGTAATTGTAATTCTAGAAAAACAAAAGATAATATAGCAAAAGTAATAATCTACCTGGCAACAACATTAACGGTCCTAACCTTATTAGTAATACTAGGTTTTGTGTTTTATAGGGGTCTACCAGGAATTAATAAGGATTTTCTAACAAGAATGTGGGATGATAAAACTACGATTGTTACAACAGAAAGAAAATCAATTTCTACAGAAAAAAAAGATCTTTCTGCAGAAAAGAAAAATGTTTCCATAGACAAGGCAATCTCAAACTATGTCCCTTCCCTTGGAATCTATTTAGAGATACAAGATGGAAATGTTGTGGTTACAGGTATTGATAGTAATTCACCTGTAAGAGATGCTGTCAATAAAAAAGATGATCCTTATAAAATAAAAAAGTCCGATATTATTGAAAGAGTTGGAAAGACTGACTTAAGAAAGGCAGACTCATTAAATGAAGCAATCTTAGCTATAAATAAGGAGGCTAATAGTCTAGACCTTAAAGTTAGAAGGCCTGGTGGTGGTATTATACCAATGGCAGCCTCTACAGTAATTATTATTGTGATTACACTTATAGTGGCTCTACCTATTGGGGTAGGTGCAGCCATTTACTTAAATGAATATGCACATCCTGGTAAGGTTCTTAATCTGATTCGTTTTGCCATACAGAATCTAGCAGGTATTCCATCAATTATTTATGGTTTGTTTGGTATGTTGTTTTTTGTACAATTACTAAAAATGCAGTACTCAGTTTTAGCAGGTTCTTTAACCCTTAGCATTATGTTACTTCCTACAATTATTTCTACAACTGAAGAAACCCTAAAAGGAGTTCCTGATTCTTACAGACAAGGTTCCTATGGTTTAGGAGCAACAAAGATTCAGACCATAACAAAGGTTCTATTACCATCTGCACTACCTGGGATTTTGGTGGCTATTATATTAAGTATAGGTAGGATTGTTGGAGAGTCAGCTGCACTTATATGGACAGCAGGAACTGTTGCACAAATTCCGAAAGCTTTGTATGGCAGTGGAGCAAGTGGTGCAACTTTAACTACTAAGATGTTCTGGGAAATACAAGAAGCATCCAATATTGATACAGCTACATCTATTGCAGTAGTTTTAATTGTATTGGTTATTGTTCTGAACTTAACATCTAAATTAATTACTAAGAGATTCTTGAAAAAGACAGGAAAAGCAGCCAGAAGCTAAGTATTAAAAAAGATGATACCTAGGAGGAGATAGAGTGAATAAATATGTTAAATTTTCAGTGGAGGATTTGGACTTATTCTATGGAGGTTTTCAAGCACTGAAGAATGTTAGTGTGGATATAGAGGAGAAAGAAATTACAGCACTTATTGGTCCAAGTGGATGTGGAAAGTCAACATTTCTCAAAACTTTAAATAGAATGAATGATTTAATAGAAGGTGTTACAATTAATGGGAGGATTACCCTAGACGGTAGGGATATATATAATGATATGGATGCAATAGCCCTTCGTACAAGGGTAGGGATGGTATTTCAACAGCCAAATCCTTTCCCTATGAGTATATATGATAATGTAGCATATGGACCAAGAATTCATGGTATAACTAAGAAGTCCCAATTAGATGAAGTAGTAGAGAAATCCCTTAAGCAGGCTGCGATTTGGGATGAAGTAAAAGATAAATTGAAAAAAAGTGCCCTTGCTATTTCTGGTGGCCAGCAACAAAGACTTTGTATTGCAAGAACTCTAGCTATAGAACCTGAAGTAATTCTTATGGATGAGCCTACTTCGGCACTAGATCCAATTTCAACTTTAAAAATTGAAGACTTGGCTACAGAGCTAAAAAAGGACTATACAATAATTATCGTTACACATAATATGCAACAAGCTGCAAGGATTTCCGATAAAACCGCATTTTTCTTAGTTGGAGAAGTTGTTGAGTTTGACAGAACTGAGACAGTTTTTAATAATCCTAAAGACACAAAGACAGAAGAATACATTACTGGTAGATTTGGCTAATAACAGCTTTTAAATATAAATACAATGTGTTAATATAAATTATAGAATTGCTCATGAGAGGAGTGGTGCAAAAATGGTTATGAGAAAACAATTTGTTAATCAATTAAATGAATTAAGTAAGGGTGTTATAAAGATGGGAAGTATTATAGAACTTTCCACTAATGAAATGATAGATGTATTAGAAAGCTTTGATGCTACTAAGGCACAGGCAATTATTGATAGAGATATAGAAGTTAACCGCTTAGAAGAGCAAATAGAAAGAGAATGTATCAATATAATTGCACAGCAACAACCTCTTGCTACAGACCTTAGGGAGGTTACTTCGATTATGAAGATTGTTACAGATATTGAAAGAATAGCTGACCAATGTGCAGATATATCAGAATATATTATACAACTAGGTAAGCTTCCAAGAATTGAAGAGCCAGTTAGACTAGAAGCTATGATAGATACCATGAAAGGTATGGTTATCGATGTGATTGATGCTTTTGTTGAAAAGGATTTAGAAAAGTGTGAACAAGTAATTGCAACAGATGATGTTGTAGATAAGCATTTTAATAAAATCAAACAAGACCTAGCTAGCATGATAAGAAGTAATCCAGAAATGGTAGACCAAGGTATTTGTTATCTTATGATAATTAAATATATAGAAAGAATGGCTGATCATTCTACTAATATAGCTGAGTGGGTAAAGTTTATAGTAACTGGAGTATTAACAGTAGGATAATTGCGAGAGATACTCGTTTAATATAAGGAGTTAATAATGAAGAAAATACTTATAGTAGATGATGAAGAACATATACTAGAATTGCTTGAATATAACTTAGAACAAGAGGGATATCATTCGATTAAGGCTGATACAGGTGAGAAGGCTCTAGAAATCCTTGAAGGGGAAGAGATAGATCTTGTTCTCCTTGACTGGATGTTACCAGGGATTAATGGTATAGATGTGCTAAAACATATTCGTAGCTCCCTTAATAACAATAAACTACCAGTTATTCTTTTAACAGCAAAAGGTGATGAAATAAGTAAGGTGGTTGGATTAGAAATAGGTGCCGATGATTATTTAACAAAACCTTTTAGTATACATGAGCTTTTTGCTAGGATTAAAGCAGTTTTAAGAAGGAGTGACTCCACTTACGCTAAAAGTGAGGATGATGAGGGCAAAATAATTATTGATAATCTTGAAATTAATCCATCAAGACGTACAGTAAAGGTGAACCAAGAACAAATCGATCTTTCTTTTAAAGAGTTTGAGTTGTTATTTATGTTAGCTAAAAATAGAGGAATCGTGTTCACTAGGAATCAGCTCTTAGAGAAGATTTGGGGATATGATTATGTTGGAGAAACTAGGACTGTTGATGTTCATATTAGTAACTTAAGAAAAAAGATAGAATCAGATGAAAGTCACCCCATTTTTATTAAGACTGTTAGAGGTATGGGGTATAAGTTTGAATAGGTAGGTTTAGTTTATGCAGAAAAAAATATTAGTAAGTTATATAGTTATTATTTTGTTGGCAATTGGAATTTCTGCTACAACTTTCTGGAATACAGGATACGAATACATTAAAGAAGATAATGCCAAGCAATATGAAAGACAAGCTGATTTGATTGCAGATGCTTTTATACTTACTGATATTGATGGTGAAGTAGATTACTCACTATTTGTACATGAGTTTAGTAAAAAATATAATGTACGTATTACTGTAATTGACATTAATGGTAATGTAATAGTTGATTCTGAGGCTCACGGTGAGTTGGAAAATCATAGCGATAGAGCTGAGGTTATTGCTGCTCTTGAGGGTGAGAAAAGTTCTGTAGTAAGATACTCAACCACTTTAGAAAAGGAGTATTTTTATTCAGCTATTCCCATTGAAAAAGATACCTTTTCAGGCCTGATAAGGGTGGCGATTCCATTTGAAAAAGTATCAGAATTTAATAATGGTATAGTCTATTCTATAATAAGGGCTTTAGTTGTATGTATATTAATTGCTGTACTTGCAGCTTTTTTCTTTACAGAATTAATTTATAAGCCAATAGAGGAAGTCATTGAGGCAGCAGAGCACATCTCTAATGGTGATTATAATATAAAAATCCATACAAATGATAATGCTCAAGTTTTACGATTGGCATCATCATTTAATACTATGTCAAGCAATCTAAATGATACAATACATAATCTGACCCAGCGAAAAACTGAACTTGAAGCAATCCTAGGTAGTATGGCAGGTGGTGTAATTGCCTTAAATGATGAAAATGAGATATTATTCTTTAATAATTCTTTTGTTGATATTATGAATCTTGATGAAAAAGAAAATGAGATCAAAGGTACTTCTGTCTATAGTATAGTTAGAAATATCACTGTATATGATGTTGTAGACAAAGTTAGGGATAGGAATGAAAAGGTAAAATTAGAGGGTCCAGGGACTAAGAAAAATCAGACCATTTCAGTTACAGGGACACCTTTAGTAACAGATAGCCAAGAATTGTTTGGTGTACTGTTAATAATTGAAGATATTACTCAGATTAAAAAACTAGAAAATGTTAGAACAGATTTTGTTTCTAATGTTACCCATGAATTAAAAACGCCATTAACATCAATAAAAGGATTTATTGAGACATTAAAATATGGCAATGTAGAAGATAAGGCGGTAGCTAATAAGTTCCTAGATATTATAGATATTGAAGTAGAGCGTCTATATAGATTAATTGAAGACATTTTGTTCTTGTCTGAAATTGAGTCTAAAATAGATCGTGAAGCTGTTTTATGTAATGTCAATAAGATTGCTAGTGATGCTATTGAATTATTAGAATCTAAACCTAATGAGAATGTAGATTTGATTTTTGAAGTCCAACCTTATATACGGCCATTTTACAGTAATCCAGACCGCTTAAAGGAGTTATTTATTAATTTGATAGATAATGGTATTAAGTATACAGAATCAGGAACTGTAACTGTAGAATGTAAGGAAGAGGCTGCAAATCTTATCATTATAGTAAGAGATACTGGAGTGGGTATTCCAAGAGAGCATCTTCCAAGAATTTTTGAACGATTTTATAGGGTTGATAAGGGGCGTTCTAGAAAAATAGGTGGAACAGGCCTTGGTTTATCAATTGTAAAACATATTGTTCAATTATATGACGGTAACATAGAGGTCAATAGTGAATTAAATGTAGGTACTGAATTTAAGATTACCCTACCCTATAGGAATGAAAGGGCCCGTTAGCTTAGTTTTTTATTGAAAAGTTTGTAGGCACTATATAGGGTAATGCTTCCTAAGAGAAGAATCAGGATAATCAGTATTAAGGCGTGTAGAAAAAATGTTTGGGGAAGTATATTTATTACTGGGTCAAGTTTAGGACTAAAAATCCAGTAGTCGTTCCTGAAAAATATTTTATGAAAAACCACGAAGGTTTTATCAAAGTCAATGGCTGCCAGTAAAGCTATGATTACCGGGAGTACAACTACTGTAATCGAAGATACCAATAGGTAGCTATTATCTTTTCGCTTTTTCTTGTAGAAGATAATAAGGGCGCAAACAATTGCTGATACTATAGCTATGTAATAAAAGGCAACAAAGATATCCTTTACTTCCACAAAATGTTGTAAACCCTCAGGAGATGATGGTAAATCTGGGAACTCTAAATCTCCTTTATAAAAAGGTGAGTTGTAGTCTATTAAAACATCATAATTTCTCTTTATTAATTCGCTATCGTAACCAGAGCTTTCTGGGACGTTTAGATAGTCTATATCAAAGTAGTATAAGGGTTTGAAGTTTACTGTAAAGATTACTCCAAGTGATACAATAAGGAAGGTAAATATAATTCCAATTAGAATATTTGATGGTTTGAATTTTTTGCTTAGATTATTATTTTTCATTTCTACTCCTTGTAGTATGTGATTAATGTAATTTGGATGATAAGTACATAAATAAACAATTTTAATTATACTAGAATATTCATCTGTACACAATGTGGATAAGTTAGATAATTTAAAAATATTTGTGGATAGGACAATAAAAACAGATAGCAATAATAAAGACAAAGGATTATATATTACACTTTGTTTTATTAATTGCTATCTGTTTTTTATTATTACCATTGAAATTTTATAGAATATAAAGTAAAATCAAATTGTACAACTGGCGGAATGATAGGAATCAACCTATGGGGAGTACGAATATTATATGATTATAAATAAGCATCTTTGTATGTTTATATTAGCCGACCGCCTGGGCAACATTGGGATCTTATTTAAGTAGACTAATGTTACCCTTTTTTTATGTCTATATAGATTCGATTGTCATAAGAGACACTAATTTGGATTTTTGACAATCTAATCCTATAAATAGAGTTCATTAGAATCCCAAATCTGTTACTATCAATAAATTTACATTTTCATGATTTAGGCATGAAAAAGGAGGATATGATGAGAGCATTAATTAGCGTATCTGATAAAACAGGTATAGTTTCATTTGCAAAGGAATTGGCTAGTTTAGGAATTGAAATTATTTCAACAGGTGGTACTTATAAGAAGTTAAAGGATGAGGGTATTGTCGCTACTGAGGTTTCGGAAATAACACAGTTTCCAGAATGTCTTGATGGAAGGGTTAAGACCTTACATCCAGCTGTTCATGCAGGGCTTTTGGCAAAAAGAGATAACCCTAACCATATGAAAGAATTAGAGAATTTGAATGTTGAAACAATTGATTTTGTTATTGTGAATTTATATCCATTTAAGGAAACTATATTAAAGGATAAGGTAACTTGGGATGAAGTAGTAGAAAACATAGATATTGGTGGGCCTACCATGCTCCGGGCAGCAGCTAAGAATTATCAGGATGTTGTGGTAATTGTTGATCCTAGTGATTATGGGGTGGTCCTAGAAGAAATAAAAGATAAAGGAAGTGTTAGCTTAGATACTAAGTTTTATTTAATGCAAAAGGTATTTATGCATACATCTAATTATGATACCCTTATAGCAAGTTATATTAAGAAGGAAAGAAAAGACTATAGTTTACCTGAAACTCTAACCATGACATTTGAAAAAGTACAGGATATGAGATATGGTGAAAATC
The DNA here is from genome assembly GCA_964582385.1 of uncultured Lachnospiraceae bacterium. Taxonomy (GTDB): domain Bacteria; phylum Bacillota; class Clostridia; order Lachnospirales; family Lachnospiraceae; genus JAAYRG01. Next base: position 14,879 of record CAZOSE010000009.1, on the reverse strand, counting down.
CTCATCAAAGGGGAGCTTTCTATAAAGAAATTGGAAAATTAGAAGGCTCTCTTACTAATGCAGACCAGTTAAATGGTAAAGAGCTATCCTTTAATAATATTAATGATACTAATGGTGCCCTTGAATTATTAAAAGAGTTTACAGAGCCAACCGTTGTTGCAAGTAAGCATGGTAACCCTTGTGGTGTAGGAAGTGGTAAGGACATATTAGAAGCATGGAATAAAGCATATGAAGCTGATAAGATATCGATTTTTGGTGGGATTGTAGCTATTAATGAGAGACTAACTCTAGAATTAGCAAAGCAAATGATGCCTGTGTTTTTAGAAGTTCTTGTGATTCCTTCTTATGATGAAGAAGCTTTGGAATTATTGCAAACAAAGAAAAACCTAAGAATTCTCCTTTTAGAAGATATAAAGGTGGCTCAAAATGAACATGCATATGACTTAAAGAAAGTTAATGGAGGTTTAATTGTTCAATCTATAGATTCAAAGCTATTAGAAGAGGAGGAGCTTAAGGTTGTTACAAAAAGACAGCCTAGTGAAAAAGAAATGTCAGATATGTTATTTGCTTGGAAGGTTGTTAAGTATGTCAAATCTAATGGGATTGCTTTAGCTAAGGATAAACAGACAGTTGGTATAGGACCTGGCCAAGTTAATAGAGTGTGGGCCACAAAGCAAAGTATTGAACATGGAAAAGAACTAATTAGTGAAGATATTACAGTGGGTGCAGTTTTGGCTTCTGATGCCTTCTTCCCATTTGATGACTGTGTTGAAGCGGCCAAGGAGGCTGGAATCACAGCAATTATTCAGCCAGGTGGTTCAAAAAGAGATGAAGATTCCATAAAAAAATGTGACGAATATGGAATTACCATGGTATTTACAGGTATGAGACACTTTAAACACTAAACAACAAAAAACTATTAATAGGATAAGCTTCACCTTGCATATAATACTATAAATAGCTTTAAGTTTAATAGTTTAGGTTTTCAAATAATTTCAAAAAATTGAAAAACCTTCTAGTCTTTATAATGCATATAAACACAACTAAAGGTTAAAATAAACGTAAGCAGATAAAAGCAATTCAATATTTAAAATTACAGCTATTACAAAAGAGTCTTATGTATTTATTTCCAAATCGTACTTTTATGATATGAACACCTTGAATAATTAAATATTATGAGTTATAATATTAATACAAACAAAGAAAAACTTCCTGGGATGTGCGACACTCCTGTTATTTTGAACCTACAACATTTACATGGGAATCCTAATTTATAAATGGATGTCAAGCCGCCAATTGAGCGGAAGGCAAAAACTTATATGCGGTATCCCACCTAGCTAGGCTAGGAATCAAAATGCAGGAACCGGCATTTTGGGTTTTTTACTACAAAAGATAAAAGGCAGCCTAGAGCTGCCTTTCTTTGTATACATACATAAGTTATTACATAGAAAGAGGGATTAGTATGAAATACGGCTTTGTTAAGGTTGGTGCTGCAACACCAAGAATAGAAGTAGCTAATTGTAAATATAATAGCGAAAAGATTATGAAGTTAATTGAGGATGCAAACAAGGAAAATGTTGAAGTACTCGTTTTTCCTGAACTTTGTATTACGGGTTATACTTGTAATGATTTGTTTTTACAAGATGTATTAATTGAAAGTGCAAAGGAACATTTATTCAAAATTGTGGATTATACTAAAGACACGGATATACTTGTAGTTGTAGGCCTACCCTTTTTAAAATCTTATAAACTTTATAATGTTGCAGCCGTGATTCAAAATGGTAAAATACTTGCTATTATCCCAAAGCAAACCATTCCAAACCACGAAGATATGAACGAAAGCAGGTATTTTAATCCTGGCAATAATAAGCCTGAGATGATAACCCTTAATGGTTATGAAGTGCCATTTGGTATTAATATACTTCTAAAAAGTAACCAGCTATCCAAATTAATAATTGGACTAGAAATTGGTGAAGATTTGTGGTCACCAATAAGTCCAAGCTCTAACCATGCCATTAAAGGAGCAACTGTGATTTTAAATCCTTCTGCTAGTGCTAGAATAATAGGTAAAGATAGATTTAGAAGGGAACTTATAACTGGCCATTCTAGAAAGTTAATATGCGGATATGTCCAGTCAGATGCTGGAGAAGGTGAATCAACCACTGATCTAGTTTTTTCTGGACACAATATAATTGCAGAGAATGGAAAGCAATTATCAGAAAGTATATCTACATCAGATCAAATTATTATTTCAGAAATTGATGTTGAAAGACTTCATAATGAAAGAAGAAAAAACTCTATATATAGGTTAGCTTCTTATGAATCAACAAGAGGTGATAGCTATATTGTAACTAACTTCTCTTATAAAAAAAGTGAAGAAGAAGGAGTTTTGACAAGAGATATAAGTAGGTCCCCTTTTATTCCACAAAACAAGGAAGAAAGAAATATTAGATGTGAAGAAATACTTAATATACAGGCTCTTGGATTAAAGAAAAGACTTGAGCATATAGGAATAGATAAAGTTGTATTAGGATTATCAGGAGGGCTTGATTCTACCCTTGCGCTCGTTGTTACTAAGATGGCTTTTGACTTAATGAATCTAGATAGAAAAGGAATAATTTGTGTGACTATGCCGTGTTTTGGGACAACTGATAGAACCTATGAAAATGCATTAAAACTTGCAGAATATATAGGAGCATCTTTGAGAGAAATTCCTATAGAAGATGCAGTAGTACAGCATTTTAAAGATATTGGACATGATATTTATAATCACGATATAACCTATGAGAACTCTCAAGCTAGAGAGAGGACCCAAGTATTAATGGATATTAGCAACCAAGTTGGTGGTATAGTAATTGGTACAGGTGATTTGTCAGAATTAGCTTTAGGCTGGGCAACTTATAATGGAGACCATATGTCAATGTATGCAGTAAACTCTAGTGTACCTAAAACTCTAGTTAAATACTTGGTAAAATATAGTGGAGATAGTACTGACAACAAAGAATTGCAAAAAGTTCTTTATGACATATTAGATACACCAGTGAGTCCTGAACTTTTACCTCCTATTAACGGAGAAATAGCTCAAAAGACTGAGGATGTCGTAGGTCCTTATGAATTACATGACTTCTTCATGTATTATATATTAAGATTTGAATTTGCACCTTCAAAAGTATTCAACCTTGCAAACACTGCTTTTGAAGGCAAATATAGTAGAGAAACAATATATAAATGGCTAAGAGTATTTTACTCTCGTTTCTTTTCCCAGCAATTTAAGCGATCTTGCTTACCAGATGGACCAAAGGTTGGCAGTGTTGCAATTTCTCCAAGATCAGATCTTAAAATGCCAAGTGATGCAAGTGTAAAGGTTTGGTTAGATGACTTAGAAAAATGTGAACCAAATTAGATGTAGTATTATCATAGATAAAAAGTTTTAAGGCTTAAAGATAGATAGGCCAAGCTATTTAGTCTATAAATAATCCAAGTATGTCATTTCAAGCCTAGAGAGGATTACTGTAATATATAAAGCTTTAATATATTAAAATCTAAATATATTACAGCAAGGTTCCCCTCTATGCTTAGAATGACAATAATAGGACTTCTTTAATGATATTGATAAAAATATGTAGTTAGTTGTTCTTTGTCTCGTTTTAATACTTTCTTTAAACTACCTTTATTAATAAGTAATCTATCAATCAACTGCTTTTAATGTTGCCTTTTCCAATGCAATATTAATTGAGTCGAGGATAATAGTCTGAGTATATTGACCATTCTCAGAGAGTTTCACATCTTTAGTAGCTATTCCATCATATAGCTGACTTGTAATTAATTCCAATGAAGGTTTAACTAAAGGGTACATAGTTGTAGTAGCTTCATCAATATTAATTATATCCACAGAATTAATGTGGTTTTTATCTACAACAACTTCTAAATTAAGTGCGTTATCGTTTAATATTAGGGCAGCCGAGTACTTGCCGGGAGTGTATATTGCTTCTTTGTTACTAACATTAGAGTCTTTATCCTTATTAAGGAACATAGCAACAAGTAAAATAATCAGTAGTATTCCAAGTGCTGCAAAAATGACTGTGTATATTATTTCTTTTAATTGCACTACTACGATTTTTGGATTTGACAATTCTTATCACCTTGCCTTTCTTTTCAATCATAAATATGCAATCTGACAATTATGAATAGACATTTGCATAAAAATACTTTATATATAATATTAGTAGAAACTTGCAAATATGATAAATTTGAAAAAATCCTTAAGAGATTAGGTAAATATAGTATATATCTGAAGGAGGAATTATGTCTTTACAACTCATTTTAGGCAGTAGTGGTTCTGGAAAGTCTCATAAACTTTATAGTGAAATAATTGATAAATCAATTAATAATCAAAAGGTTAATTATCTAATTGTTGTTCCAGAACAATTCACCCTACAAACTCAAAAAGAAATAGTAACAAAACATCCGTATAATGGAACCATGAATATTGATATACTAAGTTTTTTGCGCCTTGCCCATCGTATATTTGATGAAGTAGGTGGCAATGAAAGACCTGTACTAGAGGATACGGGTAAAAGTATGATTCTAAGAAAAATTCTATCATTAAAGAAAGATGAGCTTATATTCTTTGGTAGAGAATCAAATAAGATAGGATTTGTTGGTGAGCTAAAATCCTTGATTTCTGAAATGCTCCAGTATAGTGTAACGGACGAAGACTTGGAAAATATTAACAATAACCTAAAAGCTAGACCAATGCTTTCTAATAAACTTCATGATATAAGTGTTATATATAAGGGGTTTAAAGAGTATTTACAAGAAAAATATATCACACAGGAAGAAATACTTGACGTCTTATATGAGGTTATAGATAAATCTGACTTAATTAAAAACAGTGTAATTGCATTTGATGGCTTTACAGGATTTACTCCAGCCCAATATAAACTTCTTGGCCTATTAATGAGAAGAGCAAAAAAAGTTTTGATAACAGTTACTATTGATGAAAGAGAAGATATTGCAAATGTAGGAGAAGAATTTCAACTATTTCACTTAAGTAAAAAGACAATTCATAGCTTGTATAAAGTGGCAGAAGAAAATAGCGTAAAAATAGATAAAGCAATTTATCCAAAGACAAGTAGTAAGGGTGTGATAAATAGGTTTAAAGACCATCCTGCACTAGCTTCTTTAGAAAAGAATTTGTTTCGCTATCCTTATAAAATATATAAAAAGGATCAAGATGAGATTGAAATTCATATTACAGAAGATGCAAAACATGAGGCTAGCTATGTTGTACGAGAGGCCTTAAGGTTAGTAAGAGAAGAAAATTATAGGTATCAAGATATTGCAATTATTACTGGAGATATAAGTCTTTATAGTAAGATATTTGAGAGAGAGTTTGAAAAAGCAAATATTCCTGTCTTTATAGACGATAAAAGAGAATTACTCAATAATCCGTTCGTTGAAATGATAAGGTCAATACTTGATATAGTGAAAAACAACTTCGACTATGAGAGTGTTTTTAGGTTCTTAAGATGTGGGTTAGTTGATTACTCTAACGATGACTTAGATGTTTTAGAAAACTACATAATTGCATTTGGAATAAGAGGAAAGTCTAGATGGAAGAAAGAATGGGAAAAAACATATAGGGGTCAGGTTGAAGGGGAACTAACTAGGATTAATGAAATAAGAGAAGAGTTAATAGACCTTTTAGGTCATGTAGCCCCAGTCTTACAGGATAAAGATAAGGCCGTAAGAGACTATACAATAGCTATTTATAATTTGCTAGTAAAGCTTAACGTGGAAGAGCGGTTAGAAAAGTATAAAGAGGAATTTGAATCAAAGAATATGTTTTCTATAGCTAAAGAATATGAGCAAATATATGGGATTGTAATTGACTTGTTTGAAAAGTTTGTTGAATTATTAGGTGATGAAAAGCTACCACTTGAAGAATACATAGAAATTCTAGAAGCAGGATTTAGTGAAGCAAAGGTCGGAGTAATACCACCAGGGCTTGATCAAATTGTAGTTGGAGATATTGAACGAACCAGACTTAATAAGGTAAAAGCTGTGTTTTTCGTAGGAATTAATGATGGAATTGTTCCTAAAAATGCTGGTGATGGCGGGATATTATCAGACTTAGATAGGGATATTTTATCAGATTCAGAACTAGAGCTAGCTCCAACAAAGCGTCAAACTGCATATATGGAGAGGTTTTATTTGTACTGGATAATGACAAAGCCAACTAACAAACTATATTTATCTTATAGTAAACTTGACCAAGATGGTAAAAACATTAGGCCCTCATATCTAATTGGTGTGATAAGTAAGCTTTTTCCCTCCATAGAATTAATTGATGAAGAAAATTATGAAGAAGACGAAGTTCACATACTAGGATCTGATAAGGGTATGGACTACCTAATTAAGGGAATTAGAAAGTATTCTAGTGGACAAACTTCAGATTACTGGAAAGAATTATTCAGCTATTATTACCGGGATGAAAAAGGCCAAGCTATATTAGAGAATTTAATAAAGGGTGTTTTCTACACTAATCATGAAGTCGGCCTAAAAGGGGAAGTTGCCAAAGAACTATATGGTAATGAATTAATTGGTAGTGTTACCAGATTAGAACAATTTGCATCCTGTCCATTTGCCCATTATGCAAAGTACGGCCTTAATTTACAAGAACGTATTGAGTATAGCCTTGAAGCTTTTGACATAGGGAACTTGTTCCATGATGCACTTGAGATATTTTCAAAAAAGCTTTACAACAGTGGTAATGACTGGGAAAACCTATCTGAAAGTCAGCAGGAACTGTGGGTTGATGAAAGTGTTAATGAGGCAGCCAATGACCCTAGAAACGATATTTTTAGTAGTAGTAAACGATATGAATATATAGTAAATAGGTCAAAAAGAATAACCAACCGAACTATTTGGGCACTTAAAGATCAAATTACAAAAGGAGACTTTGTACCATCTGCCTTTGAAGTTTACTTTTCTGGTGATAAGAACTTGAAAAGCCTTAACATTCCGTTATCACAAGGTGGTTTTGTTAAATTAAATGGTAGAATTGATAGAATTGATGTTTATAAAGCTGATGACAAGATTATGGTACGGGTAATAGATTATAAATCAGGAAATACAAGCTTTGATTTACTATCAGTTTATCATGGTCTGCAACTTCAATTAGCCATTTATCTAAATGCTGCAATGGAGTTTTTTGCTAACCTATATCCAAATCAAAAGATTACACCGGCAGGAATACTTTATTATCATATTGATGACCCTATTGTTGATAAGAACGCCGATGTAGAGTCAAGTATTCTAAAAGAACTTAAGATGGACGGTATTGTTAATGGAGACAAGGAAGTAATTGGCCATTTAGATAATAGTTTCAAAGAAATATACCAAGAAGACTCTGGTGATGAGTCTAAAGAATTAGAAGATGGTATTAAAGAAGGTCCATTTACAATAAAGGCTGGAGTGACTTCTAGTGTAATACCTGTAAAAACCAATAAAGATGGTTCATATAGCAAAGATTCTAAGGTTGTATCTAAGGTAGAATTAACTGCTATAGAGGATTATGTTACCCTTGTAGTAAAGGACTTTGGTGAAGAAATATTATCAGGTAATACAAAGGTAGAACCATATCAATTAAAGAAATCTATAGCTTGTAAGTATTGTCCTTATCATAGTGTGTGCGGTTTTGATGCTAGAACAGAAGGTTTCTCCTATAGAAAATTATCTGGTCTAAAAGATGATGAGATATGGAATAGAATATATAGTAAGCTAGAGAATAAGGGTAGTGAAGAAGGTAGGGAATTGAAAGATGATGGAAAGGAAGGAGGGGAATAATATTGAAATGGACAGATGACCAGCAGAAGGTTATAGATCTTAGAAATAAAAACATATTAGTATCTGCAGCAGCAGGTTCTGGAAAAACGGCTGTATTAGTTGAGAGAATAATATCAAAGATTTCAGAAGGTGAAAATCCTATAGATATTGACCGCTTACTTGTAGTAACTTTTACTAATGCAGCAGCAGCGGAAATGAGAGAAAGAATAGGACAGGCAATTGAGAAAAAACTAGATGAAGAACCAGAGAACTTACATTTGCAAAAGCAAATGATGCTAATACATACAGCACAAATCACAACGATTCATAGTTTTTGCTTATTTGTAATAAGAAATTACTTTAATACAATTCATATTGATCCTTCTTTTCGTGTGGCTAATGAATCTGAACTTGTACTATTAAAATCTGATGTAATCGAAGAATTACTTGAAGATAAGTATGAACAAGGTGAGGAAAAGTTTCTAGACTTTATTGAATCTTTTGCAACGGGAAAAACAGACCAAGCAATTGAAAAGTTAATACTAGAGCTACATAACTTTTCTATGAGCTTTCCTTGGCCTTATGAATGGCTAGATTTAAAATGTAAGTCATTTGATATAGATTCTATAAAAGACATAGAAAACTCGGACTGGATGGTAACATTAAAGTTGTATTTGGAATCAATAATTGAAGATATTGAAAACAAATATAATGAACTTGTTGCCCTTTGTAAAGAGCCAGATGGCCCTCTTGCTTATCTAGATGCAATTATAAGTGATATAGAATATTTAGATAATCTTAAAGGACTTAATACTTTCAACGACTATCATCAGGGGTTTACCCAATTTAAGTTTAAAAGCCTATCAAGAAAAAAGCAAGAGGGAGTGGCTGATGATAAAAAGGAACTAGTAAAAGGTATACGTAATGATATAAAAGCTTTAATAAGAGATACTATGAAGCAGTATTTCTTTCAAAGTCCAGAAGACATGGTCCTTGATATTAAGGCAATGAGTCCTGCAGTTGAAGTCTTAATTGAACTTACTAAAGACTTTAGCCAAGCCTACACGAATAAAAAGTCAGAAAGAAATTTAGTTGACTTTAATGACTTAGAGCATTTATGTCTGGATATTTTAGCAAGAAAAGACAAGGATAATTTAGAATACACATCTGCAGCAGATGAACTTGCTCAGCATTATGATGAAATCCTAATAGATGAATATCAAGATAGTAATCTAGTTCAAGAAACCATATTAAATAGCATTTCCAAGGAAAGATACGGTAAACCCAATAGATTTATGGTTGGAGATGTTAAGCAAAGTATTTATAAGTTTAGATTAGCCCGCCCTGAAATTTTCATGGAAAAGTATGAAAAGTATCAATCTGATGAAGAGTATGAAAAGGATAATCTAAAAGACAAAAACAAAGATAAATACAATGACAAAGATAATGACAAAGATAAAGACAAAGATAATAATGATGAAATCGAGGAATTAAAATATCAAAGAATAGACTTGCATCAAAACTTTAGAAGTAGAGAAATAGTATTAGATACTGTTAACTCTATATTTGAACAAATCATGACTAAAAAGATAGGAAATATTAGCTATGATGACAAAGCGGCTCTTTATCCAGGGGCAGACTTTAAAGAAGAACCGGATACGGTTTCAAAAAGCACTGAGATAATTTTACTTTCCCCTGAAAAGCCGGAAGAATATTTAGAGGATGATATTTACGAGGAATCAGATAATAATTATTCGAATTCTGATTTTGCAGACATAGAAGACTTAGATGAAAAAGAGTTAGAAGCAAGAGCAATTGCAAACAAAATAAAGGAACTAATTAATGAAAATAAAGGCCTTGATGTTCTTGATAAAGAGACAAAGGAATATAGGAAAACTCAGTACAAGGATATTGTAATCTTGCTTAGGACTATGACTAACTGGGCGGATGTTTTTGTAGAGGTTCTATCTAGTGAGGGAATTCCATGTTATGCACAGACCCAAACTGGATATTTTAATACTTTAGAAATAAAGACCATACTAAACATGATTAAAATAATTGATAATCCAAGACAAGACATACCACTTACATCAATATTAAGGAGTCAAATTGTAGGCTTAAACAGCAATGAACTAGCTAGAATTAGGATGTTTGAACGAGAGTCTTCTATGTATGAGGCAGTAGTGGCTTACAAAGAAGAGAATTTATCCGAAGAAAACAAAGATAATCTAGCTATTAAGCTAGATGAATTCTTGAATCTTTTAAATCATTTTAGAGGGCTAGTACCATTTCTAACAATTAATGAACTTCTAATAAAGGTGTTAGAAGAAACAGGATATTATGATTTTGCATCAGCAATGCCATCAGGAGAGAAAAGAAAAGCCAATATTGATATGTTAATTCAAAAGGCAATACAATTTGAAGAAACAAGCTATAGTGGATTATTTCACTTTATAAGGTATATAGAAAAGCTTCATAAATATGATGTAGACTTTGGTGAAGCTGATGCCGTAAGTGGAAGTGATAATTCTGTAAGAATAATGAGTATACACAAAAGTAAAGGTCTAGAGTTCCCTGTGGTGTTTGCATCAGGAATGGGTAAGAATTTCAACCAACAAGATGCAAGGGCTAAGATACTTATTCATCCAGACCTTGGTTTGGGACCAGACTTTATAGACCCTAAGGAGCGAGTGAAGTCTCCTACCCTATTAAAGAAAGTAATACAAAAAGAAATTACTATAGAAAACCTAGGAGAAGAGCTTAGAATTCTATATGTAGCCCTTACCCGTGCAAAGGAAAAACTTATAATAACCGGTGCTGTTAAAAAGCTAGAAGACCAATTTATAAAATGGCAAGGAATTTGTAAGCAAGAAAACAGACAACTGACCTTTTATCAAATTAGCAAAGCTAAAACATTTTTAGATTTGATTATACCCTCAGTTTTAAGATTGGATAGTTTAGAAATTTTTGAAGGTGGCAAACCATTTCCATTTGATTCTGAGATTGTAATACCAAGTCAAGCTGATATAGAATTAAATATTATTGGATACAAAGAACTAGCTGTTAGAGAGCTCCTTGAACAAGTAGAGAAAGAGCAGATAAAAGATGAACTTAAAAACTGGGATGGAGATTATATATTTGACCAGGATATCCGGGATAACTTAGAAGAATTAATTAACTTTAAGTATCAGTATGAAGGAGAAACAAAGATTCATGCAAAACTTACAGTTACCGAACTTAAAAGGCTTAGCCAAATAGAAGAAGAGGATACTGGACTTAGGTTAAAGGGAATAGGAAGTAGTAATCCTGATTCAAGAATTCCTAACTTCATAAGTAAGGAAGAAGAGATAAAGGGAGCTCACTTAGGTATCACATATCATAAGATACTAGATAATAAGTCCATATTGGAAGTAACTAGCCGTGAGGAATTATATAATTATTTGACTAGTTTATTTGATAATGGTAGTCTAACAAAAGAAGAGCTTGAATCGGTAGACCAAACTAAGTTACTCAACTTTTTAACTAGTGACGTTGCAAAAAGGATGGGCGTGGCATATAGGAATAATGGCCTTTATACAGAACAACAATTTGTCATGGGCGTAAAAGCAAATGAAATAAACAAACATATGAAGAGTGACGAACTTGTACTTATACAAGGTATAATAGACGTATACTTTGAAGAGGGGGATGAACTTATCCTCTTAGATTATAAGACAGATAAAGTAAATTATAGGAATGGGGAAGATGTTTTAAGAAACAGATACTCTGTCCAACTAGATTATTACGAAAAAGCACTAAAGCAATTAACTGGTAAGACAGTTAAAGAAAAGATTATTTATTCATTTGAATTAAACAGGGCAATAAATCTTTAGAAATTATTAAGCAATTTAATGGTAAAATAGAGTATAATTTGAATTAACATCCTTTATACTGGTAACAATAATAAACAGGTTAAAGTCTTAGATAGAGTTTCTGTTTATAGTATGAAAGGATAAATCAAATGTCAAAGAAAAAGAAAAAGATTGATTTAAATAATATTAAACCTGAAGAGAAGATGAAGTATGAAATAGCAACTGAATTAGGTCTTATTGATAGGGTAGTTGAAAATGGCTGGGGGTCTTTATCTGCTAGGGAAACTGGAAGAATAGGTGGAATAATGACAAGGCGGAAAAGACAGGCTAAAAAGGAGGCTGTAAAAGTTAATGAGAAAGAAGATGCTACTAATATATAACCCTTATGCTGGTACTGGAAAGATTAAGGAGTGGCTGTCGGATATAATCGAGTCCTTCACTGTAGCGGGATATTATATAACAATACGCCCAACCTTACAAAACAAAGACACAAGTCTTATAGTTAAGGAATATTTAAGTAAAACTGATTATGATAAAATAGTATGTTCTGGTGGTGATGGAACACTAAACACAGTACTTAATGGAATAATAATGTCTGGTAAAGATGTAGAGCTTGGATATATACCTGCAGGAACAACTAATGACTTTGCCTACAATTTAGGGGTATCCAAAAGCCATAAACAAGCAATAAGAGTAGTTCTACAAGGTGAGCCATTTGAATGTGATATTGGCTCACTTAACGGAAATTACTTTACATATGTAGCGGCCTTTGGTATTTTTACAGATACATCTTATGAAACACAGCAAAATTCAAAGAACTTGCTAGGAAGAATGGCATATATATTAGAAGGAATAAAAAGGATACCTAATAGTTTAAAGCCTTATAAGTTAGATTTAATCTACCATGATGAAATAATTTCGGGTGAATTTATATATGGAATGGTTACGAATTCTGAATCAGTAGGTGGTTTTAAAGGACTAACCGGTAAAGACGTCCACTTAGATGATGGGCATTTTGAAGGGGTATTTATTAAGAAGCCTAAGAATATTGTAGAGTTACAAGAAATTATCAACTGTCTAGTAGCTGGTAATTTAGAAAGTGAATTGATTATTACTATGCCTGTAGATCGCTTACAAGTAAAATCAGAAGAATGCCTACCATGGACAATGGATGGAGAGTTCGGTGGAGAATATAAAGATGTTGAAATAAAAGTAACGCAACAAGCCTTTAAAATAATGCGTAAAAAATAAGAACCAGTCTTGTGTCAATTGGCACAAGACTGGTTGTTTACATACATTGAGATTACTTGTATCAAATTTCTAATAAGATGACCAGCCAAGTTTTTAGTAGGAAGGTATTCCTAACAATTTTTTGTCGTCTATTGTAGCAAGAAATATTATGTGTTAATATTAAACTATATTTTTATGGTAGGTGAAGAAATGAAGTTTAGACCATGTATTGATATACATAATGGAAAAGTGAAACAGATAGTAGGTGGCAGCCTTAAGGATAAAGGGGACGAAGTAAAGGAAAACTTTGTTTCTAATAAAGATGCTGCTTATTATGCAAGTTTATATAAGAAAGATAACCTAAAGGGTGGCCATATTATTATGCTAAACCCTATGACTAGTGAACACTATGAGGCTAATTATGGCCAAGCAAAGGCAGCCCTTATGGAGTATCCAGGTGGACTTCAAATAGGTGGAGGCATTAATGATGAGAATGCCAAAGAGTTTTTAAACTTAGGTGCTTCCCATGTTATTGTAACCTCTTTTGTATTTAAAGATGGTAATATCAGTTTTAAGAACTTAGAAAAACTAAATAAAGCCATAGGAAAAGATAAATTAGTTTTAGATTTAAGTTGTAGAAAAAAGGACAATGATTACTACATTGTAACAGATAGATGGCAAAAGTTTACCAATGTAAAAGTAAATCATGAAACCCTTGATTATTTATCTCAGTTTTGTGATGAGTTTTTAATTCACGGGGTAGATGTAGAAGGAAAGTCTTCTGGTATAGAAGAAGACTTGGTAATAATGTTAGGTAAGTGGGACAAGCTAGCCATTACTTACGCAGGTGGAGTTGGAGAGTATTCTGATATTGAATTACTTAGGAGGCTTTCTAATTCAAAGATAGATATGACGGTAGGTAGTAGTTTAGATATATTTGGTGGAACTATGGAATATAACAAGGTTGTAGAAATGTGCAAGTAGGAGGCAAACAAAGGAAAATGGAAGCTTATACTGGGTTTGCCCAGGTTTATGATATATTTATGGATAATGTTCCTTATGATGAATGGGTAGAATATCTACATAAGATGCTTATTGAACATGGAGTAGATAAGGGCCTTGTTTTAGAGTTGGGCTGCGGGACTGGTAATGTAACAAGAAGGCTTAGAAACCTAGGTTATGATATGATAGGACTTGATAACTCTAGTGAGATGCTTGAACTGGCAAGAGAGAAAGAAATGAATATATACAACAAACCTCAAAGCCCGATACTCTATATTAATCAGGATATGCGAGAATTTGAGTTATATGGAACGGTAGCTGGAGTAGTTAGTATATGTGATAGTATGAATTATGTAACTGATAAGGAAGACTTACTAGATACATTTAAGCTAGTGAATAATTACTTAGATACTAATGGAGTCTTTATTTTTGATTTAAATACACATTATAAGTATAATAATATTCTTAGTGATAATGTATTTGCAGAGGATAGAGAAGATTGCAGTTTTATTTGGACTAATTATTATGATGAAGAAGAACAAATTAATGAATATGATATATCATTATTTGTAAAAATAGATAAAGATAGGGAAATATTTGAAAGATTTAGTGAAATACATTATCAGAAGGCATATGAGCTTCAGACAATAATTGATTTGATTGAAGAAGCCGGAATGGAATTTTTGGCTGTATATGATGCATTTACACATAGTCAGCCAACCAACAAGAGCCAAAGAGTATATTTTGTGGCAAGGGAAAAGTACCAGTCAGGTAAGAAATATATGTAAGTTTAAGGAGAGATTAAGAATGAAAGATTATATAGTTAGAGCAACGGCAGCAGATAATCAAATTAGAGCATTAGCGTCGGTAACAACAAATTTGGTAGAAGATGCTAAAAACCACCATAATACCAGCCCAATTGCAACTGCAGCTTTAGGAAGGTTATTAACAGCTGGAGGCATGATG
>CAZOSE010000008.1:12422-22257 GCA_964582385.1 uncultured Lachnospiraceae bacterium | reverse complement strand
ATCATAGTAGCTTATCTTGTTTTCGTACTTAGGCAATCCTGCATTTGCTTGTATTATTATAGGTATTGAACTGTATTTTACCAAATCATCCACTATTTTTTGTAGCTGATTTGGTCCAAGGGAGCAATTAGCTCCTAAGGCATCAACGCCAAGACCCTCTGCAACAGAAACAAATGTAGCAACATCTGTACCTATAAATGTACGACCATTTTCCTGGAAAGACATGGTGCAAAACACCGGAAGATCAGAATTCTCTTTAGCAGCCAGTATAGCGGCTTTAACTTCATAAATATCTGTCATTGTTTCAATTAATATTATATCTACACCAGCTTTAACTCCAGCGACAACTTGTTCCTTAAAAATATCATAAGCCTCATGAAAACTAAGAGTTCCCATGGGAGCAAGAAGGGTTCCGATAGGGCCGATGTCTAAAGCAATATATTTATATGAATCATCTTTATTAACATACCCACTAGCTTTATTAAGGTCAGTGTTTTCTGGTTTTTTTACATTATTAATACTTGCTTTTATAGCATTTTTTACATTGTTAACACCAGCAGTAATAATGTCACTAGGGGTATAAGGAGATCCTTCCAATTTTAATCGATTTGCCCCAAATGTATTAGTTGTGATGATATTTGCACCAGCATCTAAATAAGCTTTATGAATATTAGTTATTGTCTCAGGAGTAGTTATGTTTAAAGCTTCAGGAAGTTCTCCTACCCCAAGTCCTGCCTCTTGAAGCATGGTGCCCATTGCACCGTCAAAAAATAGAAAGTTGTTAACAAAATAATTTTCAAAAAGTATGTCTAATTTATTTTCCACACTTGCCTCCTTTTTTAGAAAAACTGCTATTACACAGCATTGAATTCTTGTAATAGCAGTTTTTTGATTATATTATTTATTTCATCCCAATTATAAACTCTTATAATATTATTGTTTGTAGGAAGCCTATTATAATTTGTATCAATAAGTAAGACTTTAAAGCCTGCTTCGGATAGTTCAAGGGCATTACTATAATTATCTTCAATAAAAATATCACAATCTAACTTTTTGGCTTTTTCAACCTTATAATGACTGCCTAAAAGAAAAATATCATCATATATGAAGTTATGGTGTTTTAGATAGGAGCGAGTGAGCAAAGTTAAGCTCGTATCTCTGGCTGTGACGAAATATATATTATGATCCTTACTTAAATTATTAATAATTATTTGAGCCTCTGGTAGAATTTCTTGTTCCCAATGAAGTTCGAACTTATATTTATCGTAGAATTCAAAGTAATCTTCTTCAGATATATTAAAGGTTTTTTCGATATTATATTGGCTTACATCAGACACTTTAATGTCCTTATTAAAATACTTATTGAATGGCTTTATCCAATAATAGGGGTCTGTAATTGTGCCATCAATGTCAATGCAAATATTCAAATCTTTCACTAATCCACCTCCTTGAACTTATATTATAATATCATATAATAAAATAAATGTTAAGTAAACATTGTGGAAACACAATGTTTTGAAACTGTGTGTATTCACATTGTGATTAATAAATTGTGTGTATTTATAAAATTATATTTAATAAGATATAATATTGTAATAAAGTTGATGTATATCAAAGACTCTACTTAACTATTATGATAGAATCATAATTAGAAGAGTAAATGATAGGCTTATCTAAAGTTAAATTATAGAAAAATATCTTAGATAAGATAAAAAGTGGTTTTAATTAAAAAGAGGTGTGATTATGACAAGTTTTTTACTTAGAATATTTGTAAAGAACCATAGGGATACTAATAATCCTGAGGTACGAATTAAGATTGGTAATCTAGGCAGCTGGACAGGCATAATACTTAATATATTACTTGTAATTGCTAAAGTAGTTGGAGGTGTTGTTTCGGGAAGTGTCTCTGTGATTGCAGATGGATTGAATAATCTAATGGATGCTGCTGGTTCTGTTATTACATTGATAGGATTTAAGCTTTCAGCAAAAAAGGCAGATAAGGAACATCCCTTTGGACATGGAAGGTACGAATATATTTCAGGCCTAGTAGTTGCTGTATTGGTACTGCTTGTTGGAATAGAACTTGGAAAATCAAGTATTGGTAAAATATTAAATCCATCATTAGTTTCTTATGGTTGGCTAACATTATCAATACTTATAGGGTCAATACTTTTGAAGTTATGGATGGCTTACTTTTCAAATAGCCTTGGGAAAAGAATTAATTCCACAGCCTTAACTGCTGTTGCAATTGATAGTAAGAATGATGCGATTGCAACCACTGTTGTTTTTATAACAGCGTTAATATCCTTATATTTTGAAATAAATCTAGATGGATGGGCAGGTTTTGGTGTTGCTATTTTCATAGTTTATAGTGGGATTACTTTAGTTAAAGAAACCCTTAGTCCGATAATTGGAGAATCCCCTTCCAAAGAACTTGTAGATAATATAACCAGCAAGATAAAGTCCCATCAATGTGTTTTAGGTATTCATGATTTGATTATTCATGATTATGGCCCAGGTAAGCAATACGCTAGTGCTCATGTGGAACTGTCTAGCAAAATCGATCCAGTGGTAAGTCATAATCTAATTGATACAATAGAAAAGCAAATCCTGAAAGAAGATAATATATTATTGGTTATACATTATGACCCAGTAGATATTGAATCAGATATAGAAAACAATATAGAAAACAATATAGATCCAGCCCCTAGTAATACTAATAATCTTAATAATTAATTTATAAAATAATTACCAAAGTTTATCAATTGTGTGATACATTTATATTATTAAGATAAGAATGTTATAAAAGTGAATTTAGAAGTTTCATGTTTTCTCTTACACAAATTTATCCTATAAGGAGGGTTTTTTAATGAAGTTAACAAGGGAAGAGAAATCATGGATTATGTATGATTGCGGTAATTCAGCATATTCCATGGCAGTTACAACTGCTTTTTTACCTATTATATTTGGTATGTTTACCAATGTGGGAAGTAGTATGGATTTGGGGTATTTTAATTCATTGGCAAGTATAATAGTTGCTCTACTAAGTCCAATTTTAGGGACTATAGCAGATTATAAGGATAGAAAGAAAAGATTTTTCACATTTTTTGCAATTGTTGGATTACTAAGTACACTTTCTCTTGCGTTTATTGCACCAGAAAGTGGGCAATGGCAGCTACTTATATTATTCTATATTATATCATGTATTGGTTTTTCGGGGGCAAACATTTTTTATGATTCATTCTTAGTTGACATCACAAGTAACGAACGTATGGATAAGGTTTCATCAAGTGGCTTTGCTTATGGATATATTGCCAGTATTATTCCATTTGGAATAAGTCTCGCATTTGTATATCTTTTAGGAATGGATAAGGCTATCGGTTATCAATTAGGATTTATTATTACTGCTTTATGGTGGGGACTTTTTACTATCCCAATGTTTAAAAATGTTCATCAAAAACACTACATAGAACCAGAACCAAGGCCAGTTTACAATAGTTTCAAGAGATTAGGCAAGACATTTAGTGAAATTAGAAATTACAAAATAGTTTTCACATTCTTAATTGCATATTTTCTCTATATAGATGGAGTTGATACAATTATCAAGATGGTAGTTCCTTATGCATCATCGGTATTAGGGGGTGCTAGTCTAGATGTATTTACATTACTAGCAATATTACTTGTGATTCAGATTATTGCCTTCCCATGTGCTCTTTTATATGGAAGTTTAGCAAAGAAGTATTCAGCTAGAGTTATGATTATCGTTGGAATTATTACATATATAATTTCCTGTATAGCTGCTTATTTCATATCAGAAGTATGGCATATATTTATATTAGGAGCCATGATAGGTTCGGCTCAAGGAGGAATTCAAGCACTGAGTAGGTCCTATTACGGAAAGATAATTCCGAAAGAAAATTCAAACGAGTTTTTTGGATTCTATAATATATTTGGTAAATTTGCTGCAATTATAGGACCAGCATTAATGGCCCTTGTAACTGAAATAACAGGAAATGCTCAAGTAAGTATCCTTGCAATAATTCCACTATTTGTAGGTGGATTAATTGTATTTTTAACACTACCAAAAGAGGAAAATGTTTATGAATAAAAAAACTGCGAAACATGTTATATTTATTTCTTATGATGCATTTTCAGAAGATAATTGGGAAAAGGCTAAAAGTCTTCCTAACTTGTCTAAGTTAATAGAAAATGGCGCACATACCAATAAGATGAAAAGTATTTATCCAACCCTAACATATGTTATCCATACAACATATGTCACAGGTGTTTACCCAAGTAAACATGGTATAATTCACAACAATCCCTTGCAAGCCTTTATAAAGGCAAGAAATCAAGAATGGTATTGGTTCAGGGACAAAGTTAAGGTAGATACTATATATGATGCCGTAAAAATGAACAAGCTAAAGGTTGCATCTATATTATGGCCTGTAACAGGTAAGTCATCTATAAAATATAATATTCCTGAAATAGTTGCGATTAATGGAGAAAATCAAATTCTTAAGTTATTAAAAAGCGGTAGCTCTTCTTATATTTTAAGTATGGCAATGAAGTATTTCAAAGAATTAAAAGGAATAGACCAACCCTATCTAGATAACTTTTCCACACTTGTTGCCATGGACACAATAAAGAATAAAAAGCCAAATCTTTTATTGCTTCATTTAATTAGTCTAGATGATGCTAAACATAATACAGGTACTGATAGTAAGGAAGTAGACCAAACAATAAAGAGAATGGATAAAAGGCTAGGTGGCATAATTAAGGCAGTCAAAGATGCAGGAATAGAAAAAGACACAGTATTCGTAGTATCGGGAGATCATGGTCAAATAGATGTAAACTACAAGATCTATTTAAACAATATCCTAAAAGAAAACAATTTGATTTATGAAGAAAATGGACAATTAAAATGGAGAGCTTATATTCAGTCCACAGGAGGCTCTGCATATCTCCATATAAAGGAGGGTGACGAAGAAGCTAAAAGTCTAGCCTTAAAAGTATTAAGGGAAAGTATAGAATCAGACAAGTACGGTATCGAGAAATTATATACTAGAGACGAACTTGAAAATCTTCATGTCCACCCATCAATTTTCTATATGATAGAAGCTAAAAGGGGCTATAGTTTTGAAGATTCCCTATCGGATGTAACAATAGAAGACTTAAGGCAAGAGAATATAAAATATGCAACCCATGGTTATCATCCAGACAAAGAAAATTACAAATGTAACCTTGTCATATCTGGAGATATAATTAAGGATAATTATTCATTAGGCAAAGTTGAAATGGTAGACATAGCACCAACGATAGCTAATATACTAGGAGTTAACTTGTCAAATATAGATGGAAGAGTTCTAAGTGAGGTTTTTAAATAGAAAACACTTGTAAATCATCTTGAGTTTTTTAAATAGAAAATGTTTGTAAATTATCTTTTTTCGTTTTTGCATCCTTTGTTAATGCTCTTCTTTGTTAAATTTAATTGTTTTATAAATCTAATTTTAGTACAGTAAATTAAAGAAATCAAATAAACTTAGAAATCCTTTATAATATTTATAAATATTTTATATAAAAAGCAACAAGTTGGAACGTTGACAAAAATTTCCTTTACAAAACAATGACAATTGTGTAATCTATAAACACGTCACCCAGGAATCGACACAATATTACAATTACTGACAAGTGAAAGGAGAAGGTGAAAACACATAAGTAAAAGAAATATAATGTGGTATTGATTCACTGAGACAGAATATTAATAAGGTGGAGAGCAATGAAAATTTCTTTTTGGAGTCCGTCTAGTGACAAGAATTATGTTACAAGCAACTTGGCCTGTATTAGTGTAATGTTTTCGATGATGTATAAATACAAAAGTCTTATCATTGAAAATCATATTCAGAATAATATGATAAGTAGTGTTTTAATGCCAAGAATCAATCAAAATCATGTTTTAGAAGATATAAACTATTACCACAGTCACACAGGTATAGAATCAGTATTATATAACTTATCAAGATATCATGGCAAGAATAAAGATTCAGCTATTGATGAAGTAATAAGTATGTTTGAAAGTGAATCAACTAATATTTATGGAGATTACTTGTATTATATTTCTAACAATAAAGGAATTATAAATACAAACTTTGAACTCTTCATGGATTATCATATATCAACAATTCTCAGAGCAAGTGAAGCCTTTGCTGATGTAACCTTTGTTGATACTCATAGCAATAACTTAAGTACGCGTAAAGTTTTACAAGAGGTTGATCTTGTTGTTGTTAATCTACCACAAGATCAAAAAGCTATAGACAACTTTTGTAAAAATTACAAATCTATTATTCATAAAAGTTTATTTTTAATTAATAATTATAATGACAATTCTAATTATAATCTAGAACTATTATTTAAATCCTATGCAATAGATAGTCGTCGTATTGCAACAGTCCCGTTTAACCATGAATACAAAGAGGCCTTAAAAAGTGGTGGGCTAATTAGTTTTTTGATACACAATTACCAGTCTAAAATTGAATATAAAAATGCCCATTTTATTAATAAGGTTATTAGTGCTAGCAGGATGATTCATAATTATATAAGTTATAATATTAACAATATCAAAAGAATGGAGGGTATATGCGGAAGGTCCTTAGAAGAACTAAATCAAGGTCTTGGCTTGCAATTTTAATTCATATTTTAATAATGTCATTGTTTATATTTGTCTGCCTTTATATATTAAGGCAGAGTAAAAATGACTATAAATTAGATTTAGAAAATGCTAGAGAACAAATCCAGTCAAAAATCGCATTTGTGTACGAAGCAAAAGAAGATATTAAAGCTGGCCAAATAATTACAAAAGAAGATTTGGAATATGTGGAGGTTTATTCATCGCAAGGAGAAGATTATTATATAAATGAAGAACATTTTGGAATGATTTCTAAAATTGATATAAGAAAAGGCACATATTTACTAGAAGATATGTTAGCTAAAGATATGAAGATGAGTAACCTTAGGGAAATAGAATACAATGTACTTTTTCCAAGTTCCAACATAGAAGACTCTGACTATGTTGACGTGCGAATTGTTTTTCCAAACGGAGAGGATTACATTATCCTAAGTAAAAAGAATTTGAAAAACCTTAATAAAGAAACAGGAAATTGTTATTTATGGCTAAGTGAGAAGGAAATTCTTGATATGGCCGGTGCGGTAGTTGATACCTATATGTATCCAGGAAGTAAGGTTTACACAAGTAAATACTTAGAACCTTCCTTACAAGAAGCATCATTAATTAATTATAAACCAAATCTATCTAACCTTGAACTAATAAATAAGAACACAAATATATTAAGAGATATGAATGATTTAGATGAAATAATAGTAAAGACAGAACTTTATAAAGAAAATCAACGTTTTCGAAAGGAGCTAGAATTTAGGCTAGAGGAATTTTATTCAAAGACAGACCAAGATTTTACACGGCCAATTGGAGGAATAGGTAGTGATGGGGAGGTGGAAATAGAATATGGTGGATAAAAAAACTATTGGATTTGTCGGAAGTGACAAATATGAGATAATATTATATTTATCTAGGATACTTTATCATTTGAAAAAGAAAGTGTTGTTAGTTGATTTTTCAGAGACTAGGGCATTAACCCAGAGCATACCTATACCACAGGTTCTGAGGGAAAGTGAAACTTATCTAGAATATAGAGGCGTAGATTTTATAAAAGGGAATAATTTTAATTTGAAGATGGTTAATGAATATGATTATGTTTTCTTGGATTTTGGATATAACAAGTCTGAATTATCTAAAATACCTTGTGACAACATAGTTTATGTAACAGACTTACAGTTCCACAATGCAAAACGTCTTAATATTAATAAGGATTATGGAGTAGAAAATAACATTATTGTAATAAAAGACGTTTTTCAGTGTAAGATTACACCAGAATACTTACTTAATGAACTAAATCCTAAAACAAATATTAAAATGATCTATATTATTGAACAAGACGGTCTGGATATTAAGCTAAGAATAAACAGTCAGTATAGTCAAACCGTAAGTTTCGATAGACTATCAAAGTCTATGAAAATATTTCTAAAAGATATCTTGTTAGAATTCGATGAAAATCTAGAAAAAATCCAAATACAAAGTGCATATAAAAAGGCAGAGAGGGGTAGGTAAATTGAAAGTTGCATTTTGGAGCAATTTTAATGGTCAAAATGGTACAACAAGTAATATGTTAGCAACTTCAATTATGGCTGTCTTACTAGACAAATCAAAGGTATTTATTGGACAAAGCCATTATCATCTAAACAACTTAGAGAATCCCCTTCTTTTAGTTTCTAAAAGAGATAGAAAAGCTTATTTAATGAATGTTGGGATTGATGCAATAGTAAGAGCAATAAAATCCACATATTTAGATGAGGATATTATTGAAAACTGCAGTCTGTCATATATGAATAAAAAGCTGATATTACTACCTTCAACAGTCAAAAGTAATTATGGAATTTATGAAGAAGATTTAGATAAGACAATAATTAGTATATTACAAGCAGTTAATAAATATCATGATATGGTCTTTATGGATGTTAATTCAAGGCAAAACAGTATTACAAACAAAATATTAGATAATGTTGATCTTATAGTTATAAACTTAAGTCAAAACTTAACTGTCCTTAATGATTATGAAGAAAACTTCTTAAGTCAATTTCAAAACAAAAACGTAATATATGTATTTGGAAATTATAATCCTGATTCCTTATATAATATAAAAAATCTAAAAAAGCGATATTCATGGCTTAAATCTAAAAATGTTGGACTGATTCCTTATAATGTTGAATTTATGGACAGCATGTCTGATGGAAAAATCATTCCATTTTTCTATAAAAATATAAATTGTGACAATCATGATACTAACTATTATTTTATCAAAGAAGTAAAGAAAACTACTAATCTAATTCAAAATATAAGGGATAAAAAGGTGGCAGCTAATGGGTTATGACCTTAATATCATCTTGATACTTGGATTTAGCTTAATAATTGGATTAATTCTACACAAGTTATTTAAAAGACCAACTAAAGAAGATAGATATATAACAAGGGATGCAAACTATTCTATTGAATATCTAGTTGAGGAAATAAAAGAAACCTTTAATCAAATATTAAACACTTCAATGACCGAGTATAAGCTAGATAAGACAGAGGCCCTAAAAGAGGAAAAAAGAAAAGACAACTTAAGGCAAGCATTAAGAAACTGTAACTACGGAGATACAAGTGCTAAGGATTATATTAAAGAATATATAAAAGATTTATTACAATTACAAATAGATGAGGATGATATAAATCTAATAATACCTTTTGATAATTATAATAATCTAAATACCCAAGATAAATTTGAAATCCTACTTTATTACTATAAAAAAGAATATGGTACAAATGCCTTACAAGAATTAATTAAAGACTATAATTTGATTTCAGATAATCTCAATCAAGATAATAAGGAAAGATCTAAGGGCTATGAAATTAAAGCAGAACAAATTGAAGAAGCCTATAACAGAGAAATAGGATACCTAAGCTTTAGTGATAAGCTTGATATTGTATCCCAAAGAATTTATCAATTATATAAGGGTCACGGTGTAATAGATGAAATAAGGGATATGGATATTGATGGTATTAGTGCTGGTGTTTCAGGCCTTACAAATGTACTATATCAATTTTCACAGGAGTATTATACTGGTGAATTCGAAGACAGCAATCTGGCTTACAATTCTATATGGGTCTTTTATCAGGGTAAAACTATTCACCTATCTTTCTTAGGCTTTGGAAGCCAAAAGG
>CAZOSE010000008.1:8589-12412 GCA_964582385.1 uncultured Lachnospiraceae bacterium | reverse complement strand
AGATGAACTGCGAGACTTGAATATTGATGGCGTTTCAGGCGGAGTATCGGGAATGCCATCAGAATATATAATTGATGAATTTGGTTTTCGGGAAAATTCAAAAATAAAATATTCTTATGAAAGTATATGGCTGTTCTACAAGGGAAGAATGATTAACCTTGAGTGCCTGAGTTTTGTTAATCAAAGAGAATTGGAGCGCGTTTGTAAAAATATATACAGGTATGATAATCCAGGACAGCTAAGTAGTGCAAAGGGTTACATAGCTAATGAAATGAAAGATGGCTCAAGAGTAATTGTTGTTAGACCTCCCTTTTCTGAAAGTTGGGCTTTCTTTGTTAGAAAGTTTCAAAGTGTAAAAGAATATGATATATATGATATTTTACCAGACAAGGGAAATGAAAATGCTATTGAAATAATGAAATGGCTTATTAAAGGCTGTAGGGTTATTGCTATTACAGGAGAGCAAGGAAGTGGAAAGTCTACATTATTAAAATATCTAGTAAACTATATTGATTCAACATATACTCTTCGTGTTCAGGAATTAATATTTGAGTTAAATCTAAGAAAACTTTATCCGAATAGAAATATTTTGTCTTTTAGAGAAACACAAACAGTAAGTGGACAAGAAGCCCTTGATATCCAAAAAAAGACAGATGGGATAGTAACAATATTAGGAGAGGTTGCATCCGCTCCAGTTGCAAGGTGGTTAGTTCAACTATCTCAAGTAGCTAGCAAGTTTACAATCTTTACCCATCATGGCAAGACTACTAAGAGTCTAGTGACATACCTTAGAAATGCTCTACTACAAGAAGGAGGGTTTAATAATGAGAAGATAGCTGAAGAGCAGGTGGTTGAATCGGTTAATTTTGATATTCACTTTATGAAGACTGTAGAGGGGCATAGATTTATTGAAAGGATAACAGAAATTGTTCCTTTTGAAGACGAAACTACTAAAGATGACTTAGTTTCAAATATGGAGACATATTACAAGCAAAACATTAGAAGACATGTATATGAAACTGTGGATATATTAAGGTTTGAAGATGGGGCATACAAATTAAAGACTTCCATAAGCCAAAGAGCCATAGATGATATAGCTTATAATTTAACTAAAAATGAACAAGTAGAATTTTGGGGTTTTCTAAATAAATTCCCCAGTTAAAGGAGGAGTAGATATTAATTATCAAATGCTTATATTAAGTATTCTTTTAATGCTATTTATTCTAGGAGTTCTTGTGATCAGGCTAATCTATATAAGATCAAAGGAGATAAGGTTAAATAATGAGAGATTTACTAGGAGAAAAATAGTAGCAAAAACTAATTACATTAACAAGATTTACTATCTAAGCCAAGAAAACAGTTTGACAAAATGGTATATGAATAAAATTAGTAAGAGTTATCAAATTCTATATCCTGGTGAGCCTGGTTATATTATTTCTCAAACGGTAAAAACAGCAGTTTTATTATGGGCTTTAAGTATAGTTTTAATTGTTTTTATTTTTTCGTATTTTAAATCTTTTTATCTTATTTGGACTGCTAGCTTTTATATTATAGTGATTCATATAGAAGTATTAGGTTCTAGTATCAAAAGACAAGAAATAAAACTCCTTTCTGAGTTTGAAAATTATTTAAGAGATATAAGATATTACTACTATATAAGTAATATGGTTGAAGAATCTTTGGAATATGCCATAGAACAAGAATCAAAAGAAATGAGAATTCATGCGCTAAAAATCTATAATATTGTTAATAGTAAAGATCCTGATAAGGGATTTCATGATTATAACGATACTGGCCCTAATAAATACATTAGACTATTCCTTGCTCTTAGTATTAAGGTAATAGAATACGGTGACCAAATGGTTAATGGTAAGTCACTTTATCTTTCTAATATTAATCACTTAAAGAATGATATACATATTGAACTACTAAAGATAAAAAGCCTAAAGTTTGCATTCACATCTTTAAGCTTTATAACTGTAATTCCAATTATATTTTTATTGCCTATTAGGAACTGGGGCATATCAAACATTCCTGAATTAGTAAACTTCTATGACTATTCAAGTGGCAAGCTTGTCGCAGCATTTATCTATATAATCACTCTTATAGCATACTTCATGCTAATTCATCTAAAAGATGTTACTCCTATTAAAACACAACATAATTACATACTAAACTGGCTTAGCCAAATTAGTCTTATCAATAAATTATTAAGCAACTATATAAACAACAAGTATACAAAGGTATTGGCTATTAAGGAATTTCTTAAAGACTCGGGAGAAGCTATTAAGGTAAATCTCTTTATTTTACAGAGATTTATATATGGTTTATTAGCATTTTTAGCCTCCCTTTCATATTCGATTTATCTAAACAACTTAGACCAGAAAAATCTTCTGTATTGGCAACAATTATTATTCTCTTTTATCTTTGCATTAGCAGCATATGCTTACCCCTACTTAATGGTTAGGTATAAAAGAAAAATAATGATAATGCACATGGAGGATGAGGTTATTCAGTTTCAATCAATTATTATTATGGTAAAAGATATGGATAGGATATCAACAATTAATATTTTGGAATTTATGGAAGACTTTGCAACAATATTTAAAGATTCAATACACACCTGTATTAATGATTTTGATGCAGGAGATATAAAGGCTTTAGAAGAACTTCGGGACAAAGAAAGATTTGAGCCCTTTCGCCGTATAGTTGGGGGACTAATAATAAGTGACAAAATAGGAATAGAAAAAGCTTTTGATGAAATAGATACAGATCAGGTATTTTATCAAGATAAACGTAAAGCAGATAATTGGGAGATTTTATCTACTAAAACTGTAATAGGAAAGCTGATTGCATACACACCTGCAGTTATTACAATAGGCCTGTATTTGATTGTTCCTTTTATTACTGAGAGTTTAGGGCAACTAAGTCAATTTGCTAATGATTTTAACTTGTATTAGAGGTTAGAAAGAGGAGGGATAATGGAGAATAGTTTAAAGGCATTAATCTTAGCAGCTAGTATTTCTATAACTTGTATGGTAATTAGTATAGGGTTTTATGCTGGAAGGCAAGCAAGGGAAATATCCTCAGTCACTACAAAGAAGCTAAATGAGCTATCAATACATTTGAGTGAAGAAGACTTTAGTTTATATGACGGCCTTGTTGTAAGGGGAAGTGACGTAGTTAATTTTATATATAAAAAATTAAGCTTTTATTCCCAAGATGAACATGGGTCAATATATATTTATGTAGATACTGGAACTTCACAAAGCAAGTATGGAAACAATATAAACTTAAGTAAATTAAAAGATTATACAAGTGATAGTTACATTCATCCCTTAGGAAAATATAAGGGACAAGTGATTAGGAATGAAAATGAAGTAATTGTTGGTATGTCATTTATAGCAGAATGAAATTAATATATTCTATTGATTATGTAATTGGAAAAAGGAAGGAAGGTTCAAATATGGATAATAGTTTAAAAGGTTTAATCCTAGCAGCAGGAGTTATTATAACTTGTATAGTAGTGGGCTTGGGGTTTTTTATATCTAGGGAAGCCAAGAACGCGTCTGATAGTGGTACCAATCAGTTGTCTGCTATAAGTTCCCAGTATGATAACGTTGAATACACTATGTACAATGGCTTAAGGGTTACAGGTAGTGAGGTGGCAAATGTTATAAAAAGTCATGCTAGTCAGATTCAGATATCAGTAAAAACAAAGGCCAACATTGAGGGCAAAACTTATACTAGTAAAGTAGTAACTAAAGTAGACAAATCTGATGTTGATTATATTAATCCATCAGCATTATTTTTAGGTGAGCTG
>CAZOSE010000008.1:0-8489 GCA_964582385.1 uncultured Lachnospiraceae bacterium | reverse complement strand
AGGTGGATATATGGAGAATATTAGTGAGTTTTTATATTTGAGTTTTGCTACTCTAATATTTTGTCTTGGTGTCTATGTGTTTTTCCAAGGATATAGAGAATACAATATTATTTTGGAGACTGTGGCTAACAATTCCAATGAGGATTTAGGTCCTGTACATGAAACATACAGCAAGGTCTATTCAAAAGGCTATATTATTTCTTTACTATTTGAGCCTCTAGACTATGATGTGCAAGTTGATAACTATTTAATAAATAAAAATACCCATGATAAAAGTAGGATTAGTCATTATGAATTATCAAAGGAGTATTATAGGAAAGAATATATATATGATAGTAAGGGCAATATAAGCAAAATAAAATTTATAGTAGAATAGGTGGTGGAATATTGGATGGTTTTGGGAGATTAATTACAATAATAATTGCTGGGATATTAATATTCATGATCCCTTTAGGGAGTTTGCTTACAGATTATCAGGGGTTTGCAAAGAATCATGTTGAAGAAAAGACAAAGGAATTTGCTAATAATGTTTTGGAAAGTGGCTATTTAAACATAAAGATGTATGATAATTATTTAAATATATTAAATCAAAATGATGGGATTTATCAGGTAGAATTAATACATAGTGTACCAACCCAAGGTATATTAGGGGCATATATTGAAACTTGTCCAAGTTACTATGGTTATCAGTTTGTAAACAATTCAAATACTAGTGTGTGTGATAAGGGACATTATTACTTTCTAAAACCTGATGGTAGTGATGATGGTTGCCTGTATTGTAATGATATTGATATAAGTAAGAAACTAAGTCAAACATACATGGACAAAACATTTACAATGGATATTATTGAAGAAATATATTCTAATGGAATTTATTATTTTAGTGAAGGTGATTATTTTACTGTTAATGTAGAAAAGGCTAATAAAGGACTAGCATCGGACCTATTAAAACTCTTCTTACTTACAGACAATACATCTGATTTTTCTTATGGTGGTATAGTTAATGACAAATCCTTTTGAAAACATGGTAGATATAATAGTTTCTCTATTATTTATTTTCCTATTTCCTATGATTATATTTAATCAACATAAGGATATGGTCCTTCAAACATCTATTGAAAACAGGATGGATTCATTTGCTAGCTCTGTTTCTATAAAAGGATATATTACAAAAGACATGTATGATTCTTTAAAAGAAAGTATAAGTATCTTATTGCCAGAATGTGAGTTGGTGTTAGAACATAGGCAAAGATTGTATTATCCAGAAGATGATTTGACTTATGAAAGTGGTATCACAGGAGAAAGTGGCATCACTGGAGAAAGCGGCATCACAGGAGATATTAACAAGATATATATAAACACTTATACAGAAGAGATAGTAAATGAAATTAATTCAGAAGATAGGACTTATTACCTTAGCCATGGGGATGAATTTAGGACAAAGCTAATACAAAAGGGAAATTTTAAAGTATATTCAAATAGTACACTTGTAAGAGGAGGTAATTAATACGAAACTACATCATTACTCCCTACTATTTTTAATTATCTCCTTTAGTTTTTTATTAATAATTAATATTGAAACAAAGGCATATAAGCAGGTAAGTGAAGAAAAGAAGTATATTAATCAAGTTTTAACAGAATCAGTAGACAAGGCTATCTTATATTTTTTAGAGGATGAAGGAGCTTTTGATATACAGGTTAATAAAGAAAGACTTGTAAGAGTATTCTTAGATTCACTTTATACATCTTTAAACATTGACAATCCTAGTGAGAAAGAAAGGCTGGACTTTCACATACCTTTTATGTTAATTACAACTATGGATGGCTTTTATGTCTATTATACAGATGAATTCAAAGATAATAACAATCAAAGCTATTATAGAAAACAATGGTCTGAAAAATATCCCTATTATTATGAGGACGAAGACTTTGTTTATAGATTTACCCTAGGAGATGTCTTGACCTTATATGACAAGAAGGGCTTATTAGATAGAGCTAAAGGACAAACTATATTTACACTAGATGCCAAAGATTTTATTTATTTAGATGAATATGAGGGATTTAGAAATTCTAGACCTGGCTCTTTTCTTTTTGACATAAATGATTTTTATGAAGTAAGAAAAAACATAATAACAAGTTCGATAGAACCGGTACTAAATGAGTATTGTAATAAGCATAATGATATTGCAAAGATGCTAGGGGTTTCGTATTACTTTCATTTACCAAGTACTTCAGGTGAAATTACTAAAGCTATAGATTCTCCGGGGCTTATAGTCTTGATGCAGGGATATCCTTTGTCTACTAATAAAAATTTAGTTTATAACAGATTTGCTATGGCAAGTAGCCAAATTGTAAAAAAACAAGTCTATATAGTAAAAGACATGAATTGGGCCCTTGTGTATCACAGGGAAGATTGTACTGAATTATTAGAAGAAGAAACACAAGATTATAATGCATTTTATAGTATGGAAGAAGCAGCAAAAGAAGGTGCCTTTCCCTGTAAGGGATGTATCAAACAGCAGAATTAACTTAAAGAGATTACATATTAGGAGGAGCTAGATTATTGGGGGTTAGAAAACTATTTTCATTCATTATAATAACATTTACAGTTTTAGTGGGGATAATTATGTTAAACCCATTAGGTGTAAGTGGACAAGAGTTAGAATCTGTATATGAACAAAAAGATTCTAATGGTAAGGTCGCTCTTAGGATTAAAATGAAGGAAGGGGAGATTTCAATAACTACTAGAAGTAAAGCCCCTGAGTCTAGTTCCTCTATTTTTTGGGAAACCATTGGCTATTCTATTACTAGGCTACCAATTATTTCTACATCAAGAACAAAAGGATATATTGGACCTGGTCCAGTAAGTGATGGAGCATCGAAAGGCCTAGCCAGTATTTATTTTAAAGATGGAGAAAAAACCAGATATGAAGAAGGTAATGAAATAATTACTACAGTTACATTTAGTGATGATAAAATAAAAGATGCCTTAAAAGATGATTTTGCTAATTTAAAAAGGGGAACAACAATATACTTACATGGGATTTTCCAGTCTTTTAGATACGACACTCTTAATGGGGTGAACACCAAGGTTATAAGAAAAGATAATATCAAAAACTGGCAAGATATTATGAATGCAGAATCTTGGGTATCAGGTACACTAACAGGTTTTGCTAAACATTTTAACATGCCTATTAGGTTTATGCCCAAGTTAGAAACACCAGACCCAGTTAAGGAACCAAAAAAAGAAAGTATTATTTCTGAGATAGATTTGCCTTATTTAAAAGGAGCAATAAAAAGTTGTCCAAAAGGCTTGCAATATTTTGATGTAAGCAAAGGAATTCCTACTACAGAAAGTATTTATACTAATATTGAAAGCTCTCCATACTTGCTAGGCTATCATTTTGAAAAGAAGGTAGGTACAAAAACCTATCCTGTCAAAGTAAAAAAAGATTATATACTGTATTGGTATGGGTCAGGAGATTTGGAAGATTATCTCTTAACAAGCAGGCAAACAGTCACCCAAGTGGTAAATATAAGCAGACCTTATGGTTATTGGCAGATTACTAATTTTGATTTATATTCTATTAATAAGGCTACTATTAATAACTATGCTTTACCAGATAAAAAGGTAACTATGGAGAGTGTTGATAAGGATTTAAATGTTCCTAGTGTAGTGATAAAGCATTCATCTTTAGAAAAAGACCATATAATTGTACCAAACGAAATTACAAATGGAATAACTCTAGAAGCTGAGATTATCTATGGCGGTAAAAACAAACCAAGTCTTCCCCAAGAAAACTTTGCTATAGAAGCAGATTGGCTAATACCTAATATAAAAGTCAAAAATGACGCCTTGGTCATTGGTGGTAATACAATAATTAATGATAGTATCGCAGAAGTTGAGGGACCTAGAGTAGATTCAAACAAGATAAAAACTATAAAAGATCAAGGCAAGAAGCCAAATAAAGGATCTTCCCTTCTAAAAGAAAATCTAATTATTGAAGATACAAAAGAAAATGGCCTATATCACAGCTCTGGAACAAGTTACTATAAAAGAATTTTAAGTCAGACCTCTAAACACAAGGAAATAATCGAATATAAGATAGCAAATATCAATGATGTGACTATTCACACACCTGTTGTATGTATACCAGTTTACTCCAGTGACAATGAAAGGTTTGTTCAATCAGATGAAATATCAGCTAGCCTTAACCTTGTTCTAGATGAGGGTAAACAATCAAATGATTTTATGCTACATATATCCAATGATGGATTTCACTCTGATAAGATGGGCTATGGTAAAAGAGATTATAGGTATTCCCTAAGAGATAGGAACACCTCATATATGGCAACAAGTGAGGGTCAAATAAGAAATGAAGTTAAGTTTCCATTTGATGTTTACAAGTATGATAGTAATGGTGCGAAAAGCCTAATAAATAAAGATAGCTGGATAATCTTATCTACAGATACACATGAGTTTTCTTTGCCAATATGGGTTGATGAGGGAGCTTATACTGCCCTATGTAGAAGTATAGCTGTTAATGCAGACTTATCTAAGCTTGATCAGATTAGTGAATATGGTGCTAATACAAAAACATCTAATTATGTTGCCACTAATGGTTTTGATATTGATGTAACTGGAAGAATGTATGGTTTGACTATATATGATATAAGTGATTATCCTATATGGGAAGATATTTTTAGGGTTCAACATTCACTTTTGTTTAAGAGAAATGAAGAAGATGTTTATCATGATGGGACTACGGTAGAATCTTATCAAAAAGGATACAGTTATGACTATACTATTGGAACCAAGGATCAATATGGTAATCAAACAAATAGACTAAGTAAATATACACTTCCCTTAGTTGATGGAAGCCATCCAAAGTATTTAAATCAAGGAATTCTAAAAACAGGTTATGGGGTGCGGTTTAGACTTACTACACAGGGGAATATGTTCTCTAATGCTTCAAAAATAGTTATAAGACCTAGTTTTTATTATGTTGATAGTAAGGGTCAAAACAGGACAGAAGTTGATTTGTATTACGAAGAAACAATAGGAGAAGAAAATAGGAAACTTGTGAAGGTAGGTGACTCCCTAGATAGTATAAACATGAAGTTCCAGGAAGTAGGAAGTCCCTATACAGGTATTCCCATAAGGGAATTAGAAAACACGGCAAGACTTAGTCAAATAAACTATCAAGACTTAATTGGAAGAAGAGAAGGTATATTCACCTTTGGCCATATACAAATATCTTCATCATTTAGAACTTTTCCAAATGAGAATTCACAATATACTCAAAACTGGTATGGATATTATTATTTACCTTCAATATTACATGTAGTAGCAAAAGATTATGACGTATATGATTACGCAAGGAAGCAGGGCGTTAATTTTAAAGAGGATTTTTGGCTTGATGATGGATATATTATAGTAAATATGGATATAAGGGCAATTGATGGTTATGGAAGAGAAAGGTTAAGATACTTTAATGGAGATAGTTCCCTAAGCCCAGATAATAGCATGTGGCAGACTGAAGGTTTTATTAGTAAGAAAGTTGCTTATGGTGGAGCCGAGTTTAACTTTGAAGAAGGAGATTTTTTAATATATAAAATCAATTCAAGAGCACAGGAAGACTATACCTTTGATGGTCTATAAAAACATATTAATAATAAACTTTAAAAAACCGACCTTCATATGTTAGAATTTCTGTTCTAATAATATGAAGGTCGGTTATTATATTGTTTTTATATTACATATAAAGATTGTATCTAAGAAGTACTATATTAATTATAGTTATTTGTCTTCTAGAAAAATCTTTATACTAATTATACTCATCGTCAGAAAAATCATTACTTGATTTTTGCTTATTCGTATCCAAACTACCATTAGCATCTGATTCATTACTTGAATTATTAAAAATTTCCTTTGATTCTTCATTGTCTGCATCATCTGCTAGTATCTCAAGGCGTACCTTTTCAATACGATTCTTAACTATGGTATCAACTGTTAATAATACGTTCTGCTCAACAACTGTCTCCCCTTCTTCAGGAAGATGGTCAAACAAATAAATCATATGGCCAGCAATATTCTCGTATTCTAAGGGTTCAAGTTCAATACCTAAGGCATCATTGATTTCATCAACATTAGTATTACCATCTATTAAGAATTCGGTTTCACTTATAAATTGTATATCGTCTTCTTCATCTTCATCGTATTCGTCTCTTATCTCCCCAACGATTTCTTCAATTAAATCTTCTAATGTAACGAGTCCGGCAGTTTCACCGTATTCATCTAAGACGATGGCTATAGCTATAGAATTAATTTTCATTTCATGAAATAATTCGAAAGTACGCTTATATTCAAAAGTAAAATAAGGTTCTCGCATAATCTCTTCTACTAAAAACTCATTAGGATCTTTAACATTAAAAAACAAATCTTTTAAGTTAAGGATGCCAACAACATTATCTCTAGACTCACTATAAATAGGTATTCTTGTATATTTATAAATTGAAAAGATCTCAGCCAACTCTTCGTATGACATGGTATCAGACCCAAATATGATATCCGTTCTTGGTACCATAACATCCTTAGTAACAGAATCACCAAAATCTACAACATTGGCAATCATTGTTCGCTCTTCGCTTTCAATAATTCCTTCTTCATGGCTTGCGTCTACAATTGTTAAGAGTTCGTCTTCGGTAATTGTAAATGTTTCTTTTTTAAGATCAATCTTTAGTAATTTTAACAATCCACGGGCAGTCCCATTAAAGACGTAAGAAAAAGGTGACATAATCTTTGTGAATAAATATATAAAGTTTACATATGCCATTGCTATACTTTCTGGAAAAGCATTCGCAATAAACTTAGGTGTAATTTCACCTATAATAAGTACCAATATAGTTAATACAACAAGAGATGGTAAAATATAAGAACTACCCATATAATTTGTTGTAAAAACAGTAGTAATAGTAGCCGCAGCTACAACAAGAATAATGTTAGCAATAAGTACAGAACTCAGCAACTTTGAAGGTTGTTCTAATAAATTGTAAACCTTTAAAGCTTTCTTGTTCCCTTCCTCTGCTAAGCTTTTAATACGCAGTTTGTTCACTGAAGAAAATGCTGATTCTGCAGATGAGAAAAATGCAGCAAGCAATATTAGTATAAATATTACAACCAGCTGCGTGACCCCACTAGTATCCAACTAATCAACTCCTAATTTTTAATTTTAATATATAAATTTATATTATATGATTTATCAGAAATTGTCAATGATTTGTAACCCTTAAAATAGCCCTTATTAGCATGGTGATTTCAACTTGATATTCAGCTTAATATTAAGATAGTTTAATAAGGAATACAATTCTTAAGAATTTATAAAGTTTTTCTTGATTATTTATTATAACTAGAGTAGAATAATATTTGATGCTTGTTTTTATACAGACTACTTTTAGGAGGTAGTAATGAAGAAAAAATCACATTTGTCTTTGGCGCGCTACTTAATTGAGAGTATGCAAAACGAAGAACTAATAAGGTATAGCAGGTCATTCCTGTTTGGTAGTATACTGCCAGATTGCATACCATCTTTTATTACGCGAAGACATACTATAGAAGAAACTTTTGATATATTAAAGAAAGAACTAATTGAAATTATAGAGAATTATGATTGGTCCCAAGGGATTACACGTGAGTTTTGTAGACGTTTAGGAGTTATTACTCATTACATAGCAGATTATTTTACATTTCCACATAATAAGGTTTTTGATGGTTCTATGAAGGAACACATTACATATGAGTTTAGTTTAATGGATTACTTAAAAAAATACTTAACAAATGGAGAACTAGATAAATATACTATACCTAACAATATCTTTTATTCAGTTGATCATATTTGTGAGTTTATAAAAGAAACACATGTAAAGTATCTAGAAGTAGTTGAGAAGATATCAACAGACTGTAGATTTATTGTTGAGATGACAGTACAAGTTGTAATGTCAGTATTACGTATTTTTGAAGTTAATTATGTATCTCGTGAAGTTAAAATCGCATAAACTAGGGTGGATGTATTTGATAACTATCGAATATATCTGCCTTTTTTATTTTTAAAAATCTAAATTGACTTTTAATATTATCTTATATAGAATAAACCTATCTAATGATGAATCATCAAACTGTTACCTATTTATAGTTATAATATTTTATTTGTCATTAATGACGTATGGAGAGAAGATGTCAATAAAAAACCCATGGAAATTAATATTTAAAGCATTATCAAATCCTAATTATAGTATTAAGGATAACTATAATTTGCATCGCAAGGTTATTAATGCCTCAAGGCCTTACTTCAAGCCTTTTTATAACATGGTCGATAAAAAAATAGTAGCAGAACATAGAAATGTCCCAATTCGAATATTTAAGCCTAAAATTAATAATAAGCCCCTAACAGCTATGCGAACTAATGGTGGTAATAAGATTCTAACACCTA
>CAZOSE010000007.1:0-23901 GCA_964582385.1 uncultured Lachnospiraceae bacterium | reverse complement strand
AATACCCTGTTCAATGAGCCACATAATATGTCCGTGGACTATTTTGGCTGGGTAACATTCTGATTCACTTGGAATTGATTCGATTCCCAGTTCATAAATATCTCTAGTTGAAAGAGGAGATGTTACAACTCTATAGCCAAGTTCGGTAAAGAATGTATGCCAAAACGGATAATTTTCATATATATTTAGGACCCTTGGAATACCTATACTTCCTCTTGGGGCATCCTTTTCACTTAAAGATTCATAGTCAAAGGTTCTTTGTAGTTTATATTCAAATAAGTTTGGTATATTTTCTTTGTTTTTTGCTTTACCAAATGCTTTTTCACAACGATTACCGCTTATAAACCTTCTACCACCTGTAAATTTATTAATAGTTAACTGGCAATTATTGGTACAACGTCCACATCTTGCCATTGAAGTATCGATTTTCAAAGCAGTAATTTCATCAAAAGAAAGCATGGTAGTTTCTTGGCCTTCATATCTTTCCTTAGCAATTAGGGCAGCACCATAAGCACCCATAATACCGGCTATATCTGGTCTAACCACATCGGTTCCTGTTAGAAGTTCGAAGCTTCTAAGTACTGCATCGTTGTAGAAAGTTCCACCTTGGACAACGATATGTTCACCTAATTCTTTAGTATCTACAACTTTAATCACCTTATATAAGGCGTTCTTAATAACTGAATATGCAAGACCTGATGAAATATCTCCAACAGTTGCACCTTCTTTTTGTGCTTGCTTAACTTTAGAATTCATAAATACTGTACATCTAGAACCTAAGTCTATTGGATTGTCAGCAAAAAGAGCAATATCAGCAAAATCAGCAACTTCATAATTAAGTGAATCAGCAAAGGTTTGTATGAAAGAGCCACATCCTGAAGAGCATGCTTCATTTAATTGGACGCTATCTACAGTACCATCTTTGATTTTTATACATTTCATATCTTGACCACCAATGTCAAGAATACAGTCAACTTCAGGGTCAAAAGCAGAAGCTGCATAGTAATGTGCCACTGTCTCTACTTCACCTTCATCTAACATCAGAGCATCTTTGATTAATGCTTCTCCATAACCAGTAGAAGCTGAGCGTACTATTTTAACTTCTTTAGGTAACAAGGAATATATTTCTTTAATGGAACGAATTGTAGTTTTTAGTGGACTACCATTATTACTACTATAAAATGAATAAAGTAGACTTCCATCTTCGCCAACTAGGGCTGTTTTAGTTGTGGTTGAACCAGCATCAATTCCTAAGTATGCTTTACCTTTATATGTACTCAAATTGTTTTTCTTAACAGATTGAAGAGAATGACGGGTGTTAAACTCATCATAAGCTTCTTGATTTTCAAAAAGTGGCTTCATACGGCTAACTTCCATATCCATAGTAATACCATCACGTAGATTGTTAGTTAGATTATCTATTTCGAAAACAACGTCCTTATCATGTTTCATAGCAGCTCCAATAGCTGCAAAAAGATGAGAATGTTCAGGTGCAATAACTTGTTTATCTTTTAATTTTAAAGTCCTTACAAATGCTTTCTTTAGTTCAGATAAGAAGTGTAGAGGACCACCAAGGAAAGCTATATTACCTCTAATTGGTTTACCACAGGCTAGACCACTAATGGTTTGGTTTACAACAGCTTGAAAAACTGAAGCTGCAAGATCTGCCTTTCTAGCCCCTTCGTTAATTAAGGGTTGAATGTCTGACTTGGCAAAAACACCACATCTTGCTGCTATTTGATAAATCGATTTATAGTCTTTGGCATATTCGTTTAGACCAGGTGCATCAGTTCTTAAGATACTTGCCATCTGGTCAATAAATGAACCAGTACCTCCTGCACATATACCATTCATTCTTTGTTCAATTCCGCCATTTTCATTAAAATAAATGATTTTAGCATCTTCACCGCCAAGTTCAATTGCAACATCTGTATGTGGTGCATAATCAGCAAGTGACGTTGACACCGCAATTACTTCTTGTACAAATGGTACTGACAAATATTTAGCTAGTGAAAGCCCACCAGAACCAGTGATTACCGGTGACACATTTAAATTACCAAGTTTCTCTTTTGCATGCTCTAAAAGAGTTGCCAAAGCATTTTGAATATCTGCGTAATGTCTTCCATACTCATAAAAAAGTAACTTGTTTAGCTCATCAAGGATTGTTACCTTAACAGTTGTTGAACCAATATCAATCCCTAATGAGTACTTCTTATTTTTAATCATAAATTTTCGCCGTTTAGGCTACCTCCTGTAAAACTAAACTATATTAATAGATTCTTTTATACTACAAAATAAAATATTACAAAACCATTAATGTGTTAATTATACGATAGAAAATATGCAACTTCAACTAATTTCAAATTTACCCCCCTAATATGTATCCAAAATTAACAAATACAACTAACAATTTATTTACATTATAAAGCTTGAATGTTAAGAATATATTAAGAAAATCATAATCAGTGATTGTATCATCTTGTGTCTACTTGAATATATTAAAATAAAGATATAATAACAAGTATAATGCTTGGGAAAGTGAAGATATGTACTTTTATAATATGAATTGTTTAATGCATGTAATACAAGAAGGAGATACATTATATAGTATTAGCAGAAGGCATAATGTGCCCCTAGGTGTATTGTTTAAGGCTAATCCTTTTGTAGAAATATATAACTTACAAATTGGGGACGAACTATGTATCCCCATTATGCAGCCAGTTCCACCAATGGATTTTGAGACTTATGTTGTTAAAGAGGGGGATACCCTAGAAAGTATATTGGATAACTTTGGCATAAACCTTGACGATTTATCCCAGTTTAATAACATGGCCCCAGGAATGTTAGACCAAAACTTGATACCAGGAACAGTTATTGAGATACCAGTTTTTGATTAATATTTGAAATAAAAAAAGTATTTAATTAAATTCCTCTTTGTAATTAAGGATAGTTAAATGGGAAACTAAAGTAAATCTAATTGTTTTTATAATCTTATATAAAGATTTGAGTGAAAATTGCGTGTTTTTTACGCTTGTAGCGAAAAATTTACACAAGATTATAAAAACCAAAATACAAAATAGAGTTTCCCAAATATCTGGAATTAAGAAAACAAGGAGGAATTTTGAGTATCTATAAGACAAAAGACTTTTGTTTAGTCTTGATTAACAATGACTTAAATTATGTAATTTTTTTTACTTAATAAGTAGGAGAGTCTTTACATTATATTAACTACTTTATAATCCATTTTTATTTGACAAAGCATGTTAGAAACCATATAATTAGGTAAGTAATTAAACATGAAATGAGGAGTTTTATGAAGTTGTTGGACAAGTTAGAACGAAGATTTGGAAAGTATGCAGTTAATAACTTAATTGTTTATGTGATTATCTTATATGTTTTTGGGTTTGTAATAAACATTATTAACCCATCTCTTTATAGGCAGTTTCTAATGCTAGATGTAGAAAAAGTTTTTCAAGGCCAAATATGGCGGTTGGTAACTTTTATTATTCAACCTACTGGCAACTCTAATATGTTTTTCCTATTTATAGAATTGTATTTATATTATATGATAGGTAATGCTTTAGAAAATGTATGGGGTTCATTTAAATTTAACCTATATTATATTTCTGGTGTTTTATTCAATATAATAGCTATTTTTGTTTTATACTTTGTTTATGATTATAGTTTTATACTAGGACTTACTTATATTAATAGATCAATGTTTTTCGCATTTGCATCTATTTTTCCTAATGTTCAGCTAATGTTGTTTTTT
The DNA here is from genome assembly GCA_964582385.1 of uncultured Lachnospiraceae bacterium. GTDB lineage: Bacteria > Bacillota > Clostridia > Lachnospirales > Lachnospiraceae > JAAYRG01. The sequence continues at coordinate 20,129 of CAZOSE010000007.1, read as the reverse complement.
GTAATCCCAATTATTTAGCACTATTAAATGGATTAGTTTATCTTGTTGAGATTTTTCAGAGCTTTAGACATGGACAATATAACATTGGAATTTCAATATTGATTTCCCTTGGTAACTTTTTAATTTATTTCTTAAATTCTAGGAACTATAAACAATATTCTCCGAGAGAGGTTAGAAGACGTCGTAGTTTTAAGAAAGAAATTAAAAATTCTTCTGGTAAAGTAGTAAGTTTCAATGGAAGAAAAATAGTTGCTAGGCACAAATGTGCAGTGTGTGGAAGAACTGAGTTTGATAATGATGATTTGGAATTTCGTTATTGCTCAAAATGTGATGGAAACTATGAATATTGTATGGAACACTTATATACTCATGAACATATTAAAAAATAAGAAAATTACGAACTAGTAAATTTTGGAGGCAATTTGATGGATAAGAAAAAAACGAAGATAGTATGTACTATAGGACCAGCTAGTGAGTCCAAAGAGATGATTAAGAATCTGGCATTAAATGGAATGGATGTAGCAAGATTAAACTTATCACATGGTGATCATGCTGAACACCTTAATAGGATTAATATAATTAAAGAAGTAAGAGAAGAAATTAATATTCCAATTGCAATACTTTTAGATACTAAAGGTCCTGAAATAAGAACTAAAACTTTAACAGATGAAAAAAGCGTTAATTTAATTAGAGGCAAAACATTTATCTTAACTTCGGAAGATATAATAGGTGATGAAACAAAAGTTTCAATAACATATGATAAACTTGCCGAGGAAGTTGAAGTTGGAACTTGTATACTAATTGATGATGGCCTAATTGAATTAGAGGTAAAAGAAATTATAGAGATGGATATTGTATGTGAGATCAAATCAGGTGGAGTATTAGGTAACAGGAAGGGAATAAACATTCCAAATACAAAGCTTAACTTACCTGCCATTACGTCTAAAGATAGGGAAGATATTATATTTGCTATAAACCAAGGCGTAGATTTTATAGCGGCATCATTTGTTAGAAGTGCAGATGCTGTACACAAAATAAGAGAGATTCTTACTGATAGTAGTTCTGATATTAATATTATTTCTAAAATAGAAAATAGAGAAGGTTTAGATAATATTGACGAGATTATAGAAGCGTCAGATGGTATTATGGTTGCAAGGGGAGACTTAGGAGTTGAGATAGATCCTGAAGAACTTCCATTTATCCAAAAACAGATTCTTAGAAAATGTAACAAACAATTTAAACCTGTTATCACTGCAACCCAAATGTTAGATTCAATGATACGTCATTCAAGGCCTACAAGAGCTGAAGCAACCGACGTTGCCAACTCAATATATGATGGTACAGATGCTATTATGTTATCTGGAGAAACTGCAATGGGTATATATCCTGTAGAATCTGTAAAGATGATGGTGAAAATTGCAATGGAAACAGAAAAACATCTTGATTATGATGGAATTTTAAAAGCACGTAAGAAAACTAAAGATAACAATATATCAGTAGCCGTAGCATATTCTGCTGTTAGTACAGCTCTGTCTATTAATGCAGAATTAATTATTGCTTCAAGTTTTACAGGATTTACAACTAGAATAGTTTCTAAGTTAAGACCGGAAGCAAAAGTAATTGGTCTGTCACCAATCAAGCGTACTCTTAGAAAGATGCAATTATATTGGGGTGTTACACCTCTTGAAACCAATGAAGTTAACTCTACAGATAATCTATTAGAAGAAGCAATGAAGGCTGTTAAAAAGTCAGGTTATGTTACTACTGATGACTATATAGTTCTTACTGCTGGTGTACCAACAGGTCAAACTAAATTAACTAATATGATTAAAGTTGAGAAGATAAAGTAGTAAAGCAAAGTCTATTAATAGTAGATTAAAAAGTAGCAAATAATATAAAGTTGAGTGATATACAAATATGAATAAAAAAAATAGGCAAATATATAACAATTTAAAACACGGCATTAATATTGAGGAATCAATACCAGATTATTTAGAAGCATTTAGAGAGTTATATAAGGAGTTTTCTGAATTAAACCTAGGTATGTATTACTTTATGTTCTATGAAAACTACATTGCTTCCTACAATAAAATGGATGCCAGAGAATTAGATATACTTAATAGGCTTAACAAACTTATTAGCAAGTGTTTTCATCCCTATAAGGATAATAAGCACCATACTTATAGCAATGTCTCTAACGAGGATGATATAAAGGCTCTAGAAGTAATTAGAGAAGATATTACCAAGGGAATGAAAATCCTTACAAACTATACAGACATTTTATTAATCTATGACTATGTGTTAAAAAGAATTGAATTTAGATTTACTGATAACTTAGTTGATATAGATGATGAACTTGTTACTAATGAGATTATTAATTATATTTTTGAAACAAAAGATCAAGTGCTTATTAACAACAAATTATCTGATGTAATTAGTCAGTTGCCAGTACGAATGTCTAGATATAAGTATTTTGACTTGATTAGTGAGAGTTTTTCTTTGTTTGAAGACATGAACCTTGTTTCCTTAGAGTCTTACTTATATATGATAAGAAGCAGTGCCATGCTATATGAGCTTAGTGGAATGGAAGATGTTTTTCCAGAGCTGAACTCTACAAAGGTAGAATTAGAAACAAGTAATTATAGCGATATAAGTCAAGATGAATGGATTAGACTAACTTCATTACTTGATGAAACAACGGATAAAATAAACTATTTAGCAGATTATTTTTATGGTTTACAAGAGATGGCTAATCAATTGTATATTTACTTGCTAAATGCTAAAGAATCTAAGCAAACAAGTAATCAAGAAGAGGCTAAAAGGCCTATGGTTAGTGTTATTTGTCAAGTTAACCATAATTTTACCAATAACTTATTAAACTTATCAGACGAAACCTCAAGTTTACTAAGTGAAACAGAAGGCATTCAAGAAGAGTTACTAGGTGATATTAGTAATATGGAGTCTGTATTTTCAATGGTTGAAGATAAGTATAGGGATGTTTTAGTAAGCCGAGGATTGGAACAATCATATGATAATTTAAAGAAGTCTCAAATATTTTTTACCAATAGTTTGTTTTTTGAAGTTAACAAAGCAGAAGATGATAGGATCTTAACTAAAGCTGAGATTAATGAAGAAAAGATGAGATTAGTCAGTGATATTGAAGACTTATTTAAAAAGAATTCTAGATATGTCAATAGAGCAGTTATGGCTAATACATTGAATAAGATTCCAGGTTTTTTAATAAATCAAGATGAAGTACTTCAACATATAAATAGTAGTTTAACCCAGTGTAGAGATATGGCAGAAAAAAAAGCTAGTATTGATATAATTCAAACTTTTTGGGAGTAGTATATTATGATAAGTTGGTCAAGCAAGTTATTCTTAAGTGATAATATAAAAAAAAGAAATATTAATAAAATTAAGAATTATATTAATAATGGGAAACTAACTAGAAATGTTTACTGTATTACATTTGCAACCAATCCTAAAAACTTGTTTGATATATATAATGCAAAAGAATTTATCCAACCATACTACAAAAAACAAGACCTTCATATTATAGGTCTTGCAGAAAACAAAGAAAAGGCATATGAAGTTTTAATAAGTATGTTAGAAGAAGTCTATGAAAAAACTGGTGATTTTAAGGTAAGAGAGTACTTTTCATAGTACAGGAGGAGGAAAGGCAGATAAGATGATTTCTGTGATTTTATCCATACTAAAGCTTATTTTAATAATCATAGCTTGTATTCTTGGTTTGATTATACTTATTCTATGTCTAATTTTGTTTGTTCCAATAAGATACGAGGCACAAGGTAGGTCTTACGATAATATCAGTGCAAAGGGACGTATTTCATGGTTGCTTAGAATATTTAGTATGAGGGTAACTTATATTGATGAGGATATTAAGTTTAAGTTTACTATTTTTGGAATAACAATCTTTAGTTCCGACAAAGAAGAAACTAAAGATACTAAAGACTTAGAGATAAACATTTCCAAAAAAAGATCAGATAATAAAAAAACACATATTAAATCCAATATAGGAAAAGATGGGATTAATAAAGATAAAGTTATAAACAAAAAACACACATATTCAGATAACAAAGATAAATATAGTGAAGAAATCAAGGGTATAAAAACCAATGAAAAGCTTGATCATGAAATTATGGATAGAAAAAGCAATGGAAAACATGATGAAGAAATCAGTATAGAAAAGAAAAATGATGAAAAGACTAGTAAAGATAGGTCAAGTAAAGAAAAGACTAGTAACAATAAAGAAAGCCTTACTTCAATAATTATTGAAAAACTTAAACTTATAAAAAACATAATATTTAAAGTTTTAAAAACAATTATGAATATTATAGTTATAATATATAATTTCCTTCTTCAAATTGAAGCAGAGGAAGGAAATAAAACTAATAAGCTTAGTAAAATAATAGGCTTTATTAAAAGCAATAAGTTGGGATTTAAGACCGTAATCAAGGCTATAAAGGACTTACTAAACCATATAAAACCAAGAAGTTTTAAAGGTGATATAGAATTTGGTAGTGGTGAACCTCCTGTAACTGGACAAATTTTAGGATTATCATCAATTTTTTATGGTTTGTATCATAATGATATTAAAATAATCCCTAACTTTGAAGAAAAGGTATTAAAAGGACAAGTTTATTTCAAAGGAAGAATAAGATTATTTACAATAGCTATAATAGTGATTAGGTTAGTAATTAATAAAAGTTTCAGGTCTTTATGGAAGGATTTTAATGTGTTGAAGGAGGAGTTATAATGGCTAATAATTTTAATGAAACAGTTGAATCATTGTTTAAAGGAATGGATAGTTTTTTAACAACAAAAACAGTTGTGGGAGAGGCTATAAAAGTAGATGAAACCACTACTATATTACCTTTAATTGAAGTTGGATTCGGAGTTGGAGCTGGTGCTTATGCAAAAGAAGGCAACCAAAATAATGCAGGCGGTGGTATGGGAGGCAAAATAAGTCCAAGTGCAATACTTGTAATTGCTAATGGAAAAACCCAACTGGTAAATGTTAAAAATCAAGATAGTATTAATAAAATAATTGATATGGTACCAGATTTCGTTGATAGATTTAGTAAAGGAAAAAGTAAGGATATAGATGAAGATTTGGATTTTGATGTAGATATGGATATTAATGAATAATATTTTAAACATTTTCAAACAAAAGCTTGCAAAATATATAAAACTTTGGTAGAATTAATTTTGTTCAAGAGTCATTTGACTTAATTTAATACCTAGGGAGGTGCTTCAAATGGCAAAATGTGCGATTTGTGATAAAGGTGCTCACTTTGGCAATAACGTGAGTCATTCACATAGAAGATCTAATAGAATGTGGAAATCAAACGTAAAATCAGTAAAAGTTAAAGTAAACGGTGCTGCAAAAAAAATGTATGTTTGTACTGGTTGTCTAAAATCTGGCAATGTAGAACGTGCATAATTTAAACAACCTAAAAATTATTCGAAAGAAGGGTGCCAGAGGCACTCTTTTTTAGTGTACAAGTTATTTAAGCTTATATTTTAATATAAATTAACATGTAAATAGTTTATAACCAATGACTAATAATAGGATTATAAGGCTAATTGCCAATAATCCATTTGTAATAAACAACATTATTGTCATTCCAATTGCAATCCAAAATAAAATAAATCCTATCATTCTTTTCATAGGTGATCCCATTTATATTCTTTTATTAATATATATATGCAAGTAAGTTTGTTTTATTTCATATCATACATTACTATAAGGTAAAATTTATATTTCTTTTTATGGATAATAAGGTTATAATGTAACTATAAATATTTTGAAATGGAGGTTTTATAATGAACGGATATATGAATACTGATATTGGCGGAATTGAAATCGATAATGAGGTAATTGCTCAATATGCTGGTTCTTCCGCAATTGAATGCTTTGGAGTAGTTGGAATGGCATCTGTTAACATGAAAGATGGAATAGCGAAACTTCTAAAACTAGATAACTTAAGTCGTGGTGTTAACGTTTCTATAGAAGATAATAAGATTACAATCAGCCTTCATATCATAGTTTCTTATGGTGTAAGCATTTCAGTAGTTGCTGATAATCTTGCTTCCAATGTTAAATATAAAGTAGAAGAGTTTACAGGTATGGAAGTAGAAAAATTTAATATTATTGTCGAAGGCGTTAGAGTCATAGACTAAAGATTGTGATGTTTAAGGAGGAAAATTCAGTGGTTACTAATACAATTGATGCCATTTCACTAAAGAAGGCTTTTATTGCCGGTGCAATGCGCATTGAAAGCAAGAAAGAATATATTAATGAGTTAAATGTTTTTCCGGTACCTGATGGGGATACTGGAACTAATATGACTCTAACTATACAAGCTGCTGTTAATGAAGTTAAGCAATTAGAAAATCCAACAGTTGCAGATATAGCCAAAGCTATTTCTAGTGGTTCCCTAAGGGGTGCTAGAGGTAACTCAGGTGTTATATTATCTCAGCTTTTTAGAGGATTTTCTAAGGAAGTAAGAGAACATAATGAATTAAACATTGAAGTTATGGCTAAAGCCTTAGCAAGAGGAGCAGAAACAGCTTATAAGGCTGTTATGAAGCCAAAGGAAGGAACGATCCTTACTGTTGCAAAAGCCGCTGCAAATAAGGCAGCAGAGCTTGCAGGAACTACAGATGATTTTATATATTTATCTGAAGAAATATTAAAGTATATGGACGAAGTCTTACAACAAACTCCAGATATGCTTCCAGTACTTAAGGAAGCTGGTGTAGTTGACTCAGGTGGACAGGGCCTATTAGAAATATGCAAGGGTTTCCATAATTCTTTAATTGGAAAAGTTATTGTTGATGATAGCGAATTTGAATCTATTGTAGCCAAAACAGTTACCCATGATCATCTTGAACCTGTAGATATTAAGTTTGGATATTGTACTGAATTTATTATAAATATTGAAAAAAAATATGATGAAAAAGAAGAAGAAAAGCTAAAATCATACCTAGTATCTAAGGGAGATTCTATAGTTGTTGTTTCTGACGATGATATCGTTAAGGTTCATGTTCATACTAATAATCCAGGAGATGCACTACAGAAAGCTTTAAGCTATGGTTCACTTAGTAGAATTAAAATTGACAACATGAGAGAAGAACATAATGAAAGACTAATAAAAGATGCCGAAAGATTGGCCAAAGAACAAGAAAACAATAAAAAGAATGAACAAAGAAAAGAAGTAGGATTTATTTCTGTATCTAGTGGCGAGGGAATGAAAGAAATATTCAAGGGACTTGGTGTTGATTATGTTATTACAGGTGGTCAAACAATGAATCCAAGTACTGACGACATGATGAAAGCTGTTGAAAGCATTAATGCTGATAATATATTTATATTGCCTAACAACAGCAATATAATATTAACGGCAAACCAAACAAAAGATTTAGTTGAGGATAAAAACATCATTGTTATACCATCAAAGACTTTAACCCAAGGAATTGCTGCTATAATTAATTTTATTGGTGGTACATCAACCGAGGATAACATAAAGAGAATGACCGAAGAGATGGAAAACGTTAAAAGCGGTCAAGTAACTTATGCTATTAGAGATACGGTAATAGATGGTAGAGAGATTAAGCAAGGAGATATAATGGGATTAGATGAAAAGAAAATCCTTGCAGTAGCTAAAGATGTATCTGAGGCAACCCTTGAACTGATTGACAAAATGGTAGATGAAGATAGTGACCTTATTAGTTTATACTATGGTGAAGATATAAGGGAAGAAGATGCAGAGGAACTTGTTGAGCTTGTTGAAGAGAAATACCCAGACTTAGAAGTTGAGCTAAACTTTGGTGGTCAGCCAATTTACTATTACTTTGTGTCTATAGAATAGAAAAAACTTAAACTTTAAGGGAGAAATAATCATTTCCCTAAAAAACAAAAGATTCTTCGTTATAATATTCCTTAAGGGTTTATATTAATTTGAAGAATCTTTTTTTATAAATGAGGTGGAATCATGAGCGATAAAAAGAAATTCAAACCCACATCTCCTGTTAGGTTAATAAAAGGAGTCGGAGAAAAAACAGAAGCTCTGCTAGAAAGGCTTGATATATTTACTGTTACTGACCTTTTACAGCATTTTCCTAGAGGCTATGATGTTTATGATGAACCGATAAATTCAAAGGCTATCCTTGAATCTTATGAAGACTATGAGCTTGTTACAATTAAAGCTAAGCTTGAGCATTTTTATCCAATAAAACAGGTTCGGAATTTAAAAATATTAAGAGCTAGGGCATCTGATGATTCAGGTTTGATTTATATAACTTGGTTTAATATGCCCTATTTGCGTAAAAGTCTAAGAATAGGCATTAGCTATATATTTCGTGGCAAGGTAGTTGTAAAAGACAACTTGATTTCTATGGAACATCCGAAAGTATATACTGATAAGGATTATAGTAAACAAATGAACCTTATGCAGCCCATTTATTCACTTACTTCAGGAATAAGTAATAATCTAATTACGAAATTAATGGGAAATATTTTGTCTAAAGTTGATTTATCAAAGGATCCACTACCGCAAAGGATTCGCGACGAAAGCAATTTAATTGATTATGAAACAGCCTTAAAAGAAATTCATTTTCCAAAATCTAAAGAGACACTAGAAGTAGCTAGAAAGAGACTAACCTTTGATGAGTTTTTCTTGTTTACCTTTGCCCTGCAGGCTACTAAGGAAAAGAAAACTTTGCAATATAATAACTTTAATATTGCTGATAAGCAGGAATGTAATGAATTTATTGATAATCTTCCATATGAACTTACTAATGCACAAAAAAGAGTTTGGGAAGATATAAAAAAGGACATAACAGGAATAGGGACAATGAATAGGTTAATTCAAGGTGATGTAGGATCAGGAAAAACAATTGTAGCAGCCTTGGCTCTCTTTTTATGTGCCCTAAATGGCTATCAAGGTTCAATAATGGTCCCTACTGAGGTTCTTGCTAAACAGCATTATGAATCTCTAACCAGTATGTTCACAAAGTATGATATTAAAATAGAGTTACTAGTTGGCTCTATGACCCCCAAGATGAAAAGACAAGCATATGAAAGAATTGAACAAGGAAGTGTAGACATAGTTGTAGGAACCCATGCAATAATTCAAGATAAAGTAGAGTTTAAATCTCTTGCCCTTGCTGTAACAGATGAACAACATCGTTTTGGTGTAAAACAAAGAGGGGTTTTGGCTAAAAAAGGCACTTACCCTCATGTTTTGGTTATGAGTGCTACCCCTATACCTAGAACTTTAGCTATAATTCTCTATAGTGACCTGGAAATATCCGTAATTGACGAACTTCCAGCAAACCGACTACCGATTAAAAACGCTGTAGTTGACATAAGTTATAGAAAGACGGCTTATAAATTCATTGCACAGGAAGTTTCTAAAGGAAGACAAGTTTATATTGTCTGTCCAATGGTTGAAGAAAGTGAAGTTATGGATGGTGAAAATGTATTAGACTATACCAGCAAGTTAAAGTCCATTCTTCCACCTAGTATTAATACAGACTATTTACATGGTAAAATGAAAGCAAGTCAGAAGAATGAAATTATGGAATCTTTTGCAAGTGGTAATATTCAAGTCTTGGTTTCTACAACGGTAATAGAAGTAGGAATTAATGTGCCAAATGCAACGGTCATGATGATAGAAGATGCCCAGCGATTTGGACTAGCCCAGCTGCACCAGTTAAGGGGAAGAGTTGGAAGGGGAAAACACCAATCATACGCTATATTTATAAGTGGATCAAAAGCAAAGGTTGCTAAAGAGCGTCTTGAAATATTACTCCATTCTAATGATGGTTTTCATATAGCTAGTGAAGACTTAAAATTAAGAGGACCCGGGGATATGCTAGGTATAAGGCAGAGTGGTAATGTTGAATTTAAGATAGGGGATATATACCAGGACTCTGCTTTACTAATAAAAGCAAATGAAGCTGCAAAGACTCTTAATGAGGATGAAATCGACTATTTAAAAGAGATAAGTTTACCATTATATTCATTGCAAAAAACAATTTATAATAGTACACTTTAGTACAAGTATATGTACAAGTAAATTATTATTATAAGTAGAATATTAAAAACAACAAGTTTATACAAAAAAGGATGGTTAAAGAGATGAAGTTTAAATATGTAGTTGTAGGTGCAGGTCTTGCAGGCCTTACCATTGCTGAAAGAATTGCAAATGTACTAGATGAAAAGGTATTAGTTATCGAGAAAAGAAATCATATAGGAGGAAATGTATATGATTCTTACAATGAAGATGGTATTTTAATTCATAACTACGGACCACATATTTTCCATACCAATGACAAGGGCGTATATAATTATCTAAGCCAGTTTAGCCAGTGGAATGTTTTTTGGCACCGTGTTCTTTCTTATGTTGATGGTAATTTGGTTCCAATGCCTATTTCTGTTGAGACAATTAACAAACTATATAATTTAAATTTATCTACTGATGAAATAGAAGAATTCTTAGCCCAAAAAGCTGTACAGGTTTCTGATGTTACAACTAGTAAAGACGTAGCTATTAGTAAGGTTGGAATTGATATATATGAAAAGATGTTCAAAAATTATACCATAAAACAATGGGGTGTTGACCCTGCTGAACTAGATACTTCTGTAATATCAAGAATACCAGTACGTCTTGATAGAGATACAAGGTACTTTGCAGATAAGTATCAGGGAATGCCAAGCCATGGCTATACTAAATTATGTGAAAATATGATAGAGAACAAGAATATAAAAATAATGTTAAACACAGATTATAAAGAGGTTATAGAGGATATTAATTATGAAAAGTTAATATATACAGGACCTACTGATTATTTCTATGATTACAAATACGGGAAACTTGCCTATAGGAGTATTGATTTCAAATTTGAAACCTATGTTAAAGACTCATACCAAAAGGCCCCTGTTGTAAATTATCCAAATGATTATGACTTTACTAGAATTACTGAATTCAAAAAACTAACTGGTCAGGAACATCATAAAACTACTATACTTAAAGAATATCCTTGTAGTGATGGTGAACCATATTATCCTTTCCCAACAAAAGAGCATAAAGAGAATTTTGCCAAATATGAAACTGATATGAAAGAAGAAAAAGATGTTATTTTTATAGGGAGATTAGCCCAGTATCGTTATTATAACATGGATGCTGTTGTACGTAGTGCCCTTGATGTCTTTGAAGAGGAGTTAAATGGATAAATTATATATCGTTATTCCAGCTTACAATGAACAAGAAAACATTAGGGATGTAATTAATCAGTGGTACCCTATTATAGATAAATTACAAAATGATAGTAAGTTACTAGTAATTGATGATGGAAGTAAGGATGATACTTTAAGAATTATAAAAGATGAATCAAAGATTAAAGTCCACTTAATTCCTATTAGTAAAACTAATTCTGGCCATGGGGCAACTATACTATTTGGCTATAAGTATGCAATCGATAAGGGTGCTGATTATATATTCCAAACAGACGCAGATGGCCAAACCCTTTCAGAAGAGTTTAGCCAGTTTTGGAATATGAGAAAGCAACACGATATGCTTATAGGTAATAGAATAAAAAGGCAAGATGGCTTGTCTAGGGTATTAGTTAGTCAAGTCTTAAAGCTAGTACTGTTTTTGAGCTTTCATGTATTAATAACTGATGCCAACACTCCTTATAGACTAATGAAAACTAAAACTTTAAAGAAATATATTAGCTTAATCCCAAAGGATTACAATTTAACTAATGTAATTATAGCGGTAATATTTGCAAGGAAGAAGAAAAGGGTAAAGTATTTACCGATTACCTTTCTTCCAAGGCAAGGTGGGGTAAACTCCATAAATATACCTAAAATTATAAAAATAGGTATACAAGCCATAAAAGACTTTGCAACTATTAGAAAAAGCTTATAGAGGTCCACAAGATATCAAGAACAAGAAGATATTTTACAAGTTGATTGGAGATAAAAATGTATAGAAATAAAAACACATTAAAATTAATATTGTTTTTAACAAGTATCTACCTAGCTTTTTTGTTACTTGGTCAGGATTTTAAAGTGTTTATCTCTTGGTGGACTTGCCTTCTTGTTATTGGAATTGTGTTTCTTCCACTATCATTTAAAATCTTTCAAAGATTTAGTGATAGAGGATATTTGTTTTCTAAAGTGATTGGAATAGCGATTAGTAGTTATTTTATGTGGTTATTATCATCACTAAAACTTTTAGAGTTCAAAGCTTTTCAAGGTGTGATAATAGTTGTTTTTATGGCAGGTCTGAATTACATAATACTATTAAAATATGATCTGAAAGTACTTATAAAGAAAAAGATAGATATATATTTTACCATGGAAATAATGTTTTTTCTGATTCTTCTCTTTTTTGTCTTTATTCGTGGCTTTAAGCCAGAAGCTTATGGAACTGAAAAGTTTATGGATTATGGATTTATGTCTTCCATGATGAGATCTGACTATATGCCCCCACAAGACTTTTGGTTTGCTGGTGAGCAACTAAACTATTATTATGTAGGCCAGTATATAGCGACTTTCTTAACTAAGGTAAGTTTTGTACCTGTAACTCACGGTTATAACTTAATGCTAATGACAATTGCAGCCTTTAGTTTTGTCCTTCCTTATTCCTTGATTTATAATGTTACCAACAATTATTATATTAATAAAAAGACCAAGGCAAAATATGGTCCACATATTGCGGGAATCCTGTCTGCTACAGCGGTATCGATGGCAGGGAACATGCATTTTACTATATTTTATTTTATTATTCCATCCCTGCAAGATATGCTTAAAGTAGAAAGAAGTAGTTATTGGTTTTCAAATTCCACACGCTATATTGGATACCATCCTGAAACAACAGATAAGACTATCCATGAATACCCTAGCTATTCTTTTATTCTAGGTGATCTCCATGCCCATGTTATAAATATTATCTTTGTCTTAACTATTATCGGAATATTATATGCCTGGTTACTTGATTCAAGAAAACTTAGTATATCTAAATACCTGGATATTAAAGCAAGTGATTTTATTAAAGATGCTATTTCCCTAAGGGTTATCTTTATAGGATTTTTGATTGGCTTATTTCATATGACAAATTTTTGGGATTTTCCAATTTATTTTGTGGTAACAGGTGGGATTATTCTGTTTTCCTTAATACGAAACTACGGATTTTCTAAGATTACATTTTTATTAACTTCTATTAATGGAATCCTAGTTATTTTTATAGCTGAACTTACTTCTATATTATTTACCTTATCATTTAATCAGATTTCAACTAATATAGTTAAAACTACTTCCCATACACCCCTATATCAACTATTAATTTTATGGGGCCTACCTATTGCTTTAATTATTGGTTTTACAAGGGAATTAGTTCAGACCTACCTAGTTATTAAGGAAGTTAGAAAAAGGAATACAGACTGGGAAAATGAAAATAAAAAGCTTTATAATTTTTCGAGTGTTTCAGGAAAAATAAAAGTTTTTTTTAATACTGAAATAGTAAATTTCTTGCGTAGTATCTTATTATCAGATCTTTTTATACTAGTACTTGGTTTATGCGGGATAGGTTTGGTTCTTATACCTGAGCTTATATATGTAGAAGATATTTATAAGGGCGACTTTAAAAGAGCCAATACAATGTTTAAATTAACATATCAGGCATTTATTATGTTTGGTATTTCCAGTGGTTATATTATTGTTAAATTCTTTAAAAGTCAAAGGTTTTTGTGGCAAAAAAAGTTTGCAATAATTTGTTCTGCCTTGTTAGTTTCCACATTTATCTATTTTCCTGTTGCTATAGATGATTGGTATGGGGATATTAGTCAAATAGAAAACTATAAGGGACTTGATGCCACTGCTTTTCTAAAAGATTCAATGCCAGCAGATTATCCTGCTATTAGCTGGATTAATGATAATGTTCCTGATAAATCTGTAATATTAGAAGCAAACGGAGATAGCTACACTGACTATCAAAGAGTCTCGGTTTTTACAGGTCAACCAACTGTTCTTGGGTGGTATGTTCATGAATGGCTATGGAGGGGAGACACTGATATTGTTAATGAAAGGGCTGTTGATATAAAGAGTATTTATACATCAGCTAATATTGAAGAGGTTATTAAATTAATCAACAAGTATAGTATTGAATATATTTATGTTGGAAAATTAGAACAAGAAAAATATAATGATATTAATCATGAACTATTAAGGTCTTTAGGTGAAGTTGTTTATTATAATCCAGATTATATGAATACATTAGACGATACATATATTGTGAATATATATTAGGATTTTAATACATTTTCAAGATGATGTGTTGAATTATGACAAATAATGTTGTAAAATTAGAGTAATATTAAAATGACGATTCAAGTAAGACATAAATATAGAAATGTAGAGGTAAATATGAGAGTTATTGCTGGTACTGCTAAAAGTATTAAATTAGATACACTTGAAGGTAACAACACAAGGCCAACAAGTGATAGGACGAAAGAAACCTTATTCAATATGATTCAATTAGATGTTCTTGATTGTGTTTTTTTAGATCTATTTTGTGGAAGTGGTGCTATAGGAATTGAAGCACTTAGCAGAGGAGCCAGGCAAGCTTTTTTTATTGATAACAATAAGGATGCTATTTTATTTACTAAGAAGAATTTGAACAAAACCAAACTAGAAGACAAGGCAAAAGTATTAAAATCAGAAGCCCTCTCTTCAATTAAAAGATTAGAAGTTTACGGTAATAGGTTTGATATAATATTTATGGATCCACCATACAATAAGTCTTTAGAAGAAGAGGTAATCCTAGCTATAGAGGGTTCAAGTTTAATTCATGATGGGACTACTATAATTGTGGAAGCAATGCTTGAAACAGATTTTGAATATTTGAAGGACACATCTTTACGTGTCTATAAAGAGAAGAAATATAAGACAAGTAAGCATGTATTCATAAATAAAAAGTAAGAAGTATTATTATGATAGGAGAGTATTATGAGGATAGGGATATATCCAGGTAGTTTTGATCCTGTAACACTAGGACATTTAGATATAATTAAAAGGGCATCTAATTTAGTTGATATATTATATGTTCCAGTAATTAAGAACAAGTTAAAGAATTCACTCTTTTCTATTGAGGAACGTATTGAGATGTTAGAGAGAGTAACAAAAGAGATTGCCAATGTTAAGGTAGAATCTTTTGATGGTCTTACAGTTGATTATGCAGACATGAAGAAAGCTAATGTAATTTTTAGAGGATTGCGCGCAGTTACGGACTTTGAATATGAGTTACAAATTGCCCAAACTAACCATCAACTTAATCCTAAAGTAGACACAGTTTTCTTAATAACTAATGTTGAATATGCTTATTTAAGTTCAAGCATTGTTCGCGAAATTGCAAGTTATAAAGGTGATATAACAAGTTTTGTACCAGAATCTATACTAGATGATGTATACGATAAATTCAAATAAGGAGAGAGTGAACATGGCAATAAGTAGGATTGAGCAATTAATTGAAGACATATATGAATTTGTAGAAAGTTGTAAAATGCAAGCATTTTCATCAACAAAAGTTATTGTTCCTAAAGATGAACTTTATGATTTACTTGACGAATTAAGGCTACGTACACCGGATGAAATTAAAAGATATCAAAAGATTATTGCTAATCGTGATGCAATTCTTGCTGATGCAGAAGAAAAATCTAAAGCTATAGTAGAAGATGCGGATAATAGAGCGCTTTCAATGATTAATGAACATGAAATAATGCAACAAGCTTATGAAGAAGCTAATAATTTGGTTACCAATGCTTCTATACAGGCGGATAGAATCCTTTCAGAAGCAAGTTATGAAGCCGACCAAATCAGATCTAGTTCACTTCGTTATACTGATGAATTACTAAGTAATGTAGAAAGTATTGTTTCAAGTACATATGCTCAAAGTAGTAGGGACTATGAAGTACTAAATAGCCACCTAAAGGGCACCCTAGACCTTATAAAAGAGAATAAAGGTGAACTTAATTTTACTAATAGCAGTGAAGTAGAAGATGAAGAAAGAGAATATGAAGGCGAAGAGTTTGAAGACGATTATGATGATATAGATATAGACACTGATGACTATGAAGATGATTATGACTTTGATGAAGATACATTTCTTGAAGATATAGACTAAGTAATGCCAGAAGGCCTTTCATCTACTACACTAACAGGCAGGTTTTATATGTCTTATGTGGATGTATTAAATGAAAGGTCTACTAGTTATGTTTATAAAATCATAATTATTAGGAAGATAGCTATTATCATTTGTATAAGCTTGTTTTTTAAATATGTAATAATAGAGAGTCTTGTTTTGTTAATGACACTATTTGTTTGGGCCAAGGCAGAAAACCCTCCAAATGTTGTTATTGCAACAATCAAGACTATTTTTATGTTTGGATTTAGACTTGTGCGGGCAACATAATTAATTCCAGTTGTTATTTCAAGTAAACCAATAGTAATAATTTTAAAAAGGGGACTAATAGCAAAAGAAGAAGATATAATTTGGGCGGGAATTGAAAAAAGTATTATGTAGCCCCCTACTTTAGTAATTACTTCAAAGCTATCCATTATTCCCTTATCAAGCATTGAAATATCAAAGGCAAGGCCATTTTTTTCTTTAAAAGTTTCTTTTGTAAGCTCGAGGCTATGCAAGGTGTGAGAACTTTCTTTGTAAAACTCCTTCTTACCTTTGTTACTAGCTAATATAAAATAAATAATAGCTCCAATAAAAGCACTAAAAAAGTTAATCAATAATAACTTTAAAGCAAGAGACGGTTGTTTTAGCATGGCAGTGGCAATAAAACTCATAACGAACATGGGACTTGAATTATTGCAAAAGCTAAGTAAGTATTGACCCTCATCTGTGCTTAGGTCATTTCTTTCTACTAAGTCAGCAATTGCTTTAGCACCAACAGGGATACCAGATAAAAAACCAACTAAAATTGGATAACAGCCAACCTCACTAACTCTAAATACAAATCTAAAGACAGGATATAATATTTTCCCAAGGACTCTTGCTATATCCATATTTACTATTAAATTTGAGATAATCATTAAGGGAAGTAAAGTGGGCAAAAGAGTGTTAAACCACAATAATAAACCGTTTTTTGCACCAAGGAAAGAAGATTGTGGAAAAATCAATATTAGTCCAGCAAATATTATTACAAATGCTTTTGACAGCCATTTGCCTTTAAATCCTGTAATACTTTTGACTTTCATAGTATTTCCTCAATATCACATATTAATATACTTTATTTAAGAGATGTAAATTTTATGCATAAGAAGAAGGCCAGGTTTAATCTAGCCTTCGTATTTTAAAATATGGGGATAATAATATTATCTTAATATAAGGATTAAGTTAGATAATTATAATTCCTTGGAGGAATTCATTCTTGATTGTAGTATGGAATTTTTCTTCTACGACTAAGTTATATAGGTCTGCGGCGAATATATCTTCTTGTAGCATTTGCAGGCCAATAGCTGGGATTTCGTATAAAGCATCGCTAACTTTGGTTATAATAGGTGTATCTGCTGCCTCTTTTACAACTTTTAAAAGCCTAGTAGAACTTTTACTGGAACCTAGTACTCTAGCATATTGGATGTAGTTATTTTTAGAATATAGGTTTATATTCTCAGTTTTTAGATTTAATAGGATGTGTATAAGAGACCTATTTATTCTTGTTAGGGTCCATTGTTTTGTTTTGATTTCTTTGGCATAGGAATCGAAGTTGTGATTGTTAAAGGAGGTATTCTTTAGCCTGTTTGACAAATCCGGTGATATATCAATATAGCTAGTTAGAGATTCACTACTTTCTTGTAATAATTTATATTTTAGCAATAATGAATAATCGTTTGTATTAATTGGAAAAGTCTTATTATATTGGCTTTTTAGTAGCCTGTAATTAGTAATAGGCATGTGGGACTTTGTAATGTCAATGCTAGAATTATCTGTTATGGATTTCCTAATGGATGTAGCTGAACTAATATGTTTAACTACCTTGCTCACATTTAAATTGCTCACATTTAAACTTTCTTCATGGTATTGGGCCTCTTTTCTGTTTATAGTAACAGGCTTTATATTACTATTTAAGGAAAGTAGTGCCTTTATATACTCTATGCCTAATATATTATTAGGGGAAGAGATTATATTATCATCAAGATTTGGATTGTTTTCCTTTAAGGCCTTATGTCTAGCCTTTGGAAAAGTAATGCCATTTTTCATATATTTATTTATATCTTTATTGAATTTTTCTTTATTTAGCAAAAGGTATTGGGCTACAGATGTTAGAGCTTCTATGTCTCCTGTTTCGCTACCAAAACAAAGGTAGTCCACAACACCAAGTTTATCAAGTAGTGAAATAGCTCCTAGTGCAAAATGTTCTGCACTTGCAGTAGAGAATATTACAGGGAGTTCAAATACTATGTCAGCACCGGATTCAATTGCAGTTTTAGTTCGAACATATTTGTCGATAATGGCAGGTGCTCCCCTTTGAACAAAGTTTCCGCTCATAACTACCACAACCAAGTCAGCACCAGTTTGTTTTTTTGCTTGTTCTATATGATATTTGTGGCCATTGTGAAAGGGATTATATTCAGCCACTATTCCAACTATTTTCATTTAAATCACCTCAAAAGAAGGAGACGGCATTAAGCATGTCCTTCATAGTAAACACTTTATTAATATAGTAGTATAAGTAGTTTGCTTTTACAAGAATAATTCTTTTTAAGAATAATTCTTTTTAAGAATAATTCTTTTTAAGAATATGTTTTAAAAGATTTTTATGTTTTTATGTGTTTTTTTCTCATAATAATGTTAAAATGTAGTGAGATGTTTAACTATTGTTCATATGATACTTGTTTATGATTGATAATTCAATTATAATAAAGGATGGCTATGAACATAATATAAAGTGATCTATTAAAATAACAGAAAGATGAAAGGAGAAAAGATAATGGGATTTATCGAGAGAATTAAAGAAAGAGCAATTACTAATAAAAAGACAATTGTTTTACCAGAGACTGGTGACAAACGTATATTAGAGGCAGCTTCTACAGTACTTACGGAGGGAATAGCAAATCTTGTTTTGCTTGGTGATGAAAGTGAAATAAAGGCTAATTCAGACTTTGACTTAGAAGGTGCAATTTTTATTGACCCAAAGACATCAGATAAGCTTGACTCATATGTCGAACTATTTGTAGAATTAAGAAAAAGTAAAGGAATGACAAAAGAGCTTGCTAGGGAAACTTTAACTAATAATAATTTGTATTTTGGAGTTGTTATGGTTAAGGCAGGAGACGCAGATGGAATGGTAGCAGGGGCAGTGGCTTCAACAGCTGATGTTCTTAGACCATCTTTACAAATTCTTAGAACTGCACCTGGTACAAAACTTGTATCTGCATTTTTCTTAATGGATGTACCAAATTGCGAATATGGTGCAGATGGAATCTTTGTTTTTGCTGATTCTGGCTTGAATCAAAACCCAAATGCTGAAGAACTTGCTGCAATTGCTGGTAGCTCCGCAAAAAGCTTTAATGATTTAGTAGGTAAGGAACCAATGGTTGCTCTATTATCACATTCTACAAAAGGAAGTGCTCGTCATGATGATGTTGATAAAGTTGTAGAAGCAACTAAGATAGCTAAAGAACAATATCCTAACTATAAGATTGATGGAGAATTCCAATTAGATGCTGCTATTGATCCTGAAATTGGCAAATCAAAGGCACCAGATAGTGAGATAGCAGGTAAGGCTAACGTACTAGTATTCCCTGACTTAGATGCAGGTAATATTGGATACAAGTTAGTTCAAAGATTAGCAAAGGCAGAAGCTTATGGTCCTATAACTCAAGGAATTGGTGGGCCAGTTAATGATTTATCAAGAGGATGTAGCCCAGAGGATATCGTAGGTGTTGTTGCTATTACAGCAGTACAAGCATCAATGAATAACTAATATTTATATAGGAATTTTAAAAAGAACAACTAATATTCAGATAGAAAATTTAAAAGGAGATCAGATGATGAGAATTTTAGTAATTAACTGTGGTAGTT
>CAZOSE010000006.1:3675-24767 GCA_964582385.1 uncultured Lachnospiraceae bacterium | reverse complement strand
CATAAAGTAGGTATAGATGCTGGAGCCATAGAAATTATGGAAGGTCTTAGAAAAACAGGGAATATCAAAGATATTAGTGGGCAAGAAGGTACAAATATCGGAAATATGTTTAGGCGTATCAAAAAGGGAATGACGGAAGTTTCTTATGATGGTGAGATAATTCGTATATCTGATATCCTTGCAGTAGACACTCTAGCACCTGTTCCTATAGCTGGGGCTATATCTGGTGAAACAGGTATGGAAAAGGCTGTTGGGATTGCAGCAATGGTAAGAACCAAAATGCTGCCTATGGAAAAGATAGCTAAACAACTTAAGAGTATGCTACATATATATGTACAGGTAGCAGGTGTTGAGGCAGTAATGGCCTCTATTGGAGCCCTTACAACTCCGGGAACAAGATTACCCCTAGCAATACTAGATATAGGTGGTGGATCCACAGATGCAGCCCTTATAGATGAACAAGGTCAAGTAAGATCAATACATAAAGCTGGTGCAGGTGAAATGGTAACCATGCTTATTCAAACAGAACTAGGTCTATCATCAAGAGCTACAGCTGACGAAATTAAAAAGTATCCACTTGCTAAAGTAGAAAGCCTATATCATATGAGACTTGAAAATGGAGCTATGAAGTTCTTTGATGAACCGATTGATCCAAGATTATTTGGACAAATTGTCTTGCTACATCCTGAAGGTCTTGTTAAAATAGATGAAGAAGATATTTCTCTTGAAAAGATAGTTGATGTAAGAAGAGAAGCAAAGAAGAAAGTGTTTATTACTAATGCGGTTAGAGCTTTAACTGAGATTGCGCCAGAATACAATCTACGAAGGATCCCTAATGTCGTACTAGTTGGAGGTTCAGCCCTAGACTTTGAAGTACCAGAGATGCTAATGGATGAACTGTCTAATTACAAGATTGTATGTGGAAGAGCTAATATTAGAAGGCAAGAAGGTCCTAGAAATGCAGTTGCTACAGGTTTAATTATGTCTTATGTGGGAGAGGGGTAATTGGATGATAAACAACCGACCTACAATATTGATATATACGGTAAATGTAGATGACTATCTAATGATTCAGGAGATGTGTGCTGGTATAGAAGAAGAGGGTTTACTCTATGAAGTTAAAAAACACTATTATGGAGTCATTGATGAATTAACATATAATGCAGCCAATGAATCAATTCTAGGCTGTGGTATTGGAGTAGAAGGATCAAAGGCTGTTTTGTCACTTAGAACCTTGGCTAAGGGCGAAAGTGTTTTTGAATTAGAAAATCCCAACTTTTCTCAGTGTAGAAAGCTTGGTGCTAATGCAGCTAGAGCCGTAAAGAGAGTAGCATTTTATGATTTGGGTAATTGATAACTATTGAATTTGTGAGGGATGATAATATGAGTATATATACAAAAAAAGGTGATTACGGACAAACTTCTTTATTAGACACTAAGCAAGTTTCAAAGTCAGATGCCAGAATTAATCTTGTGGGTACTATAGATGAATTAACTAGCCATTTGGGAATAATTAAAGCATCTCATCCAAAGAAAGATGTTAGAGAGAAAATAGAACAAATCCAAAAGAATTTGCACTTAATGATGGCTTCTGTTGCAGATCAATATAATAGACAATATAAGCTAAGTGAAGATGAAGTGGTTCAAGTAGAAGAAGAAATTGACCGCATTCAAAGTTTCTATCCTAAGCTAACTAAATTCATCTTACCTGGTGATAACACACTATCTGCACAAATTGATGTTGCAAGAACTGTGGCAAGAAGAGTAGAAAGAGCTATGGCCGAAGTAGCTAAGAAGAATAATATTGATCAGGTTGCAAAAAAATATATTAATCGTTTATCTGATTACCTATTTGTACTAGCAAGATATACAGACCATATACTTAGTGGTGGCAGTCAAAGTAGTAATAACCAAGCTGCAACGAGTAATGCTGTAGTTACAAAAAAGACTGAATATAAGGATGAAGGATTTATGGAAAGTTCTAAGAATAAAAGTAAAGACGATATTATAAGTGAAGTTATTAATAGAATAGGTGCAAACAATAGCAAAATCTGTTTAAAATCAGCTACAAATCTAATTGAAAAAGTTGAAGAATATGCTAAATCCAAGGGACTTAATGCTGTTATTGCAGTATGTAACCCCGGGGGAAACCCAGTAGCTGTTCATGTAATGGATAATGCTTTTTTAGCAAGCTTTGACATAGCACTTAATAAAGCCTATACATCAGTGGCAGTTAAAATGTCTACAGAAAAACTAGCCAAACTAGCCCTACCTGGAGAAACCTTCTATGGTATTGACAAATCCAATGATGGTAAGATTATGATAATTGGTGGAGGAGTACCTCTAGAAGTAAATGGACAAATTATTGGAGGTTTAGGTGTTAGTGGTGGTACAGGAGAACAAGATAGCGAAATTGCAAATTATGGACTTAGGATACTTAAGGAAGTCTTATAATATTTTAAATAAAATAACAAATAATAATTATAAAATGGCTAGGAATAATTTTTGATTCTAAATTATTCCTAGCCATCTTTTTAATTCCTATGCTCTTTTTGATAGAATATTTTCTTCGTATTCTTTTACTTGTTCAAACCAATCTTCCCTTTGAGGAACATTGTTAATTTTACAGAAGTAATTCCATACATCACCAATTGGATATAGTTTAATTTCTTCTTGCATCACCATTAATTTGGTATTATTTCCTTCATCTTGAAGTTTAGCAAAATCATTAAATGGAGTAAGTAGTGCAGTAAGTAAAGCTTTTTGCATATTTCTCATACCAACTACCCAAGCAGATATACGGTTAATGCTAGCATCAAAGAAGTCTAATCCTATAAGTACGCGCTCAGTAGCATCATTTCTAACAATTTCTTTTGCTATTTCTTTAGTCTCATCATCTAATAAAACTACATGGTCACTGTCCCAGCGAACTGGTCTAGTAACATGAAGTGCAACCTTATCGTCAAATAATAGCATTGTAGGAAGTTTGTCGGACACCATTTCTGTTGGATGATAATGACCGTTATCCATTAAGGATAGGATTCCTCTAGACGCTGCATATTTCATAGTAAATTCAGCGGATCCAGCTGTGTATGATTCAAGTCCAATACCAAAAACCTTAGATTCAAGACTAACTAATACTTTTTCTTTATCATAATCAATTGCTAAGATTTGGTCTAGGGAGTCTGCATAACGTTTTCTTGGAGACAATCTGTCTGCTGGTACATCTTTAAATCCGTCAGGTATCCAAATGTTTAATAAACAGTGAGTGTTAAGTTCTTTAGCAAAATATTCAGCTATACGTACACAAGCTTTTCCGTGTTCAATCCAGAAGTTTCTTATATCATCATCTGGGCTAGTAAGTGTGAATTCGTCAGCCTTTGGATGGGAGAAGTATGTTGGATTAAAATCAATTCCAAGTCCTCTTTCCTTTGCAAACTCAACCCATTTTGCAAAATGTTTTGGCTCTAATTTATCGCGGTCTACATGTTCACCATCTTCAAAAATAGCATAAGAAGCATGTAGATTAAGTCTGTGCTTACCAGGTATTAAACTTAAAGTTTTATCAATATCAGCCATTAATTCTTCTGGACTGCTTGCTCCTCCAGGATAATTACCTGTTGTTTGAATACCACCTGATAAAGGGCCGTCTTGATCAAAACCTTTAACGTCATCACCTTGCCAGCAGTGCATGGAAATAGGAATATTTTTAAGTTTTTCAATTGCAGCGTCAGTATCAACGCCTATTTTTTCATACATTTCTTTTGCTGATTCATATCTTTGTTCTAATGTCATAATAATTCTCCTTTATACTTTTTTAATGTTAAATGACTTATATATAGATTCTCTTGCTTCTTCTAAGTTTTCAAATATATTATCTTTAAGCATTTGTGCAGCAATGTTGCCTATTGCAGTAGCTTCGCCTGGACCTGCATGAACTTCCTTTTTGGTGTATTTTGCGGTTAAATGATTTAAGTAATCTGCATTAGAGCCACCACCAACAATATGTATACGAGAATATGTTCTGCCTGTAATGTCCTCAATTTCTTTCACTGTTTGACCATAGCTTTGTGCAAGACTTTGATAAATACAAGTTGCGATTTGGCCAACTGTTTCAGGTACTTGCTGATTAGTGTTTTTACAGTAATCCTTAATAGCATCTATCATATTATCCGGTGATAGAAATGAGTCATCATTAACATCAACCCTTGATGGAAAATCATTGGATTCTTCAGCTAGTTCACTTAATTCAGCAAAGGAATATGCCTTGTCTAATTCTTTTTTTACTGATTGAATCATCCAAAGACCCATAATGTTTTTGAGGAAGCGGAACCTATAATCATATCCTCCTTCATTAGTTAAATTACTTTCCATGCTTTTCTTTGTGGTAATTGGTTCTTTAGATTCTATACCCATTAGAGACCAAGTACCAGAACTTATATAGATAAAATCATCATCCACAGCAGGTACTGCCATTACAGCAGAAGCCGTATCGTGGGTTGCTGGTAAAACTACTTGACAAGAAAAACCAACTTCATCAATGATTTCTTCACTAAAGTCCCCTACTAATGTCTTTGGAAGAGAAAGGGGTTTAAATATGTCCTTTTTGAATCCTAACCTATCTA
Organism: uncultured Lachnospiraceae bacterium; assembly: GCA_964582385.1. GTDB lineage: Bacteria > Bacillota > Clostridia > Lachnospirales > Lachnospiraceae > JAAYRG01. The sequence continues at coordinate 20,142 of CAZOSE010000006.1, read as the reverse complement.
TAAGTTCCAAGTCCCAGTCTTTTTTGTTAGCATTTACAAGATTAGTTGAAGTGGCATTAGTATACTCTGAAAACTTCTTACCTGTTAATAAAAAGTTAAAATAGTCTGGAAGCATCAAGAAATCTTCAGCTTGTTCTAAATGGTCCGGATGTTCCTTCTTAATAGCCATAAGCTGATAAATAGAATTAAATATTTGTTTTTGTATCCCAGTTCTACTATATAATTCTTCTTCAGGAACAATCTTATATACTAGTTCGTCCATACCATTTGTTCTATGGTCACGATATCCAACAGTATCTCCTAATACTTTGTCTTCTTTGTCAAGTAAAACGAAATCTACAGCCCAGGTGTCAATTCCCATGGTAACAGGGACTTTATTAAGTTTTTTACACTCTTTTAGACCATTAATAATTTCATTAAAAAGTCCTTCAATATCCCAACATAAGTGGCCATCTCGTTTTACAAGTTCATTGTTAAACCTGTAGACCTCTTCAAGTTTCATAGTTCCATCTTCCATATAACCTAGGATGTGTCTGCCGCTTGAAGCCCCAATATCTACAGCTAAGTAATATTTTCTCAAATCACTTGCTCCTTTCTATTGCTTATTATATTTAGTATATCATAGATAGATAAAAAAATAAGGACGTAATTTGAGTAAATTACCGTCCTTATTTGCAAGATTAAAGATTAATGTTTTTAGGGTTTTTTCTGAATTCGCTAGGAGTCATATTGTAGCGTTTTTTAAATATCCGGTAAAAATAGCTTGAATTCTCGTATCCTACAGAGTAAATAATATCATCTACAGTTAACTTTGTAGTAGTTAACAGATATGCAGCTTGGTTAAGGCGTTTTTTCTGGACTAGGTCTTTAAAAGTGGAACCGGTATTTTCTTTAATTAACCGACTAAGATGATATACTGACTGGTTTGTATTTTCTGCTATTTCTGTAAGACTAATATTTTGGTAGTTTTCTTCTATGTTTTGAAGAATTTTTAAAACTTGATTTTGCTCATATTGTTTAGGATTATTAGAGTCAAGTTTTTCTGTATAGTTTAACAATTGTAAAAAGAGTAATCCCATAGTAACTTGATTCATGTGTCTTTTATTTACTTGTTTATTTAGAATAGACCAGACAAGGTTTTCTATTAGGTTTTGAACAGGTAAAACATCAGCTATCTTATAATGCAAGTAATCTATCCTACCAAGATCCTGTCTTAAGTTTCCTATAATAAAGTCCCTTAGGATGTTTTTCTCATCAAGCATTGAAAAAACAAGGTCAAAAAATTCAGGCAAAATAATAAAATTAATTGCTATATCATTGACACCTGCAGGTTTAATCTCTTGATAAGCATTTTGATTTAAAAACAAGACATCACCGGCAAGTAACACTACTTCACTTGAATCATTTATTATATGAGTTGATTGTCCTGAACACATATAAACTATTTCTATATAATTATGCCTATGTTTCGGAAAGTGAGCAAACCTAGTATGGGGACGAATATCAATTAACTTTCCCCTTTCAAGCATCTTCTTGCTATCGATCACAAACTCGTGATTGGCTGTATAAATGTCTTTTTCTATTTGATTATTGCCTTTTAGAATTTTGGATTCTTCATTGGTTATTACTTTTAATTTATCTAAAAGCTCTTTTTGCATAATATACCTTCTTTATTAAATGTTTGTTTTATAATATCACTTTAATAAACTTATGGCTAATTTGCAATAAGCAACTAAGATAATGCTAGGTTTGGCTATTAATAAATAAACAATGTTGACAAAATTTAATACAAAATATATGATAAATACCATAAGTGAAAGTATTAGGAATAAAGTAAGAAGCTTATTAAGTGATAGGATCATAGAAAGTTAATATTTCTAATGCATAAGAACTAAATAGAAAGTGAGAAACAAGTTGGCAACTTACAGTGAAATAGAAAGAAGCATTATTACTAGATATAGAAAGAAAGTATGGCGAAAGTTCATAAAAGCCCTTAATGATTATGAACTTGTAAAAGAGGGTGACAAAATAGCAGTTTGTATTTCTGGTGGTAAAGATTCCATGTTATTAGCTAAATTAATGCAGGAACTACATAGATATGGGCAAATCAAGTTTGACTTAGAATTTCTAGTTATGAATCCTGGATATAATGAAGAAAATCTACAGAAAATAATTGAAAATGCTAAAACTCTTAATATACCAATAAAAGTTTTTGAATCAGCTATTTTTGAAATAGTTGATGGGGTAGAGACTTCACCATGTTATCTTTGTGCAAGAATGAGAAGAGGATTCTTGTATAGTAAGGCAAAAGAGCTTGGATGTAACAAAATAGCTCTAGGACATCATTTTGACGATGTAGTAGAAACAATACTAATGGGAATGCTGTACGGTTCCCAGATTCAAACTATGATGCCCAAACTTCATAGCAGGAACTTTAAAGGTATGGAATTAATTCGTCCCATGTATTTAATTAAAGAACAAAGCATTATTAATTGGTCAAACTATAACGAATTATCGTTTATCGCCTGTGCTTGTAGAGTTACTGACAAAAAGAATGGTGATGGTGGCTCTAAACGAGATGAAATGAAAGAATTAGTAGCCCATTTTAGGACGATTGATGACAGTATAGATTCTCATATATTTAGAAGTGTTGAAAATATCAATTTAGAAACAATTATTAGATATAAAAAGGCTGGCAAAGTGCATCATTTTTTAGATGAATATGATAAAATAGAAGAGGAGTAGCGAAGGAAATGGAAAATGAGTTTTCAAGATCAACATTACTCCTTGGACAAGAGTCTATAGATAAGATTGCTAATTCTAGAGTGGCAGTGTTTGGAGTTGGCGGAGTTGGTGGATATGTTGTAGAAGCTTTAGTTAGGACGGGCTTAGGTGAAATCGATATAATTGATAATGATACAGTGGCCCTATCTAATATTAATAGGCAGATTATTGCTACTAGTAAAACCCTTGGTAAATACAAAGTTGATGTAATGAAAGATAGGATTTTAGATATTAATCCTAATGTAAAAGTAAATGTTCATAAATGTTTCTTTTTACCAGAGAATTCAGATGATTTTGATTTTTCCCAATATGATTATGTGGTGGATGCTATCGACACTGTTGCTGGGAAGCTAGAAATTATTGAAAAGGCTTATAAAGCAAATGTTCCAGTTATAAGTGCTATGGGAGCTGGTAATAAGCTTGATCCAACGAAGTTAGAAGTTGCAGATATTTATGAAACTAGTATATGCCCTTTAGCAAAGGTTATGAGAAGAGAATTAAGGGCTAGAGGTATTAAAGAACTTAAGGTTGTCTACTCTAAGGAAGAGCCCATAAAGCCGGCCAATTTACTAGACAGTAAAGCTATAGATAGAGAAACCAGAAGAAAGCGCGCAACACCTGGAAGTGTGGCCTTTGTTCCGTCAGTATCCGGACTTATTATTGCTAGTGAAGTAATAAAGGACCTTGGGAAGTTTAAAAAATATTATTAGAGAAAAGTTATTGAATTATTTTAAGGTTACTAGTTAACAAGGAGGCGTGTGCCAAGAGAGAGATCCCATAACACGTTTTCTAAATTATAGAAAAAGGTGATGAATATGAATAATAATCTAAACGAAAAGGCAAAAAAGAAGTTAATTGAAAACGGGAAAACCTATGAATATTATAGTATTAGCACTTTAGAAGATGAAGGCCATGATATTAAGAGTTTACCTTATTCCATTAAGGTTTTATTGGAATCTGTACTGCGTCAGTGGGATGGACATGCTATTACAGATGAACATATAGCTAATTTAGCGGATTGGGCTAAAAATGAATATGTAGGGCAAGAAGTTCCTTTTAAGCCTGCTCGTGTTATTTTACAAGACCTTACTGGGGTACCTGCAGTTGTTGACTTAGCGGCTTTAAGAGATGCTATGAACAATTTAGGTGGGGATGTTAGCAAGATTAATCCTGAGATTCCAGTTGACTTAGTTATTGACCACTCAGTACAAGTTGATAAGTATGGAACAGGTGAAGCTTTACTTGAACACATGGAAATTGAATTTCAAAGAAATACTGAGCGTTATGAATTCTTACGTTGGGCTCAAGAAGTGTTTGAGAACTTTAGTGCTGTACCTCCTGCAACTGGGATTATTCACCAGGTTAACCTAGAATACTTAGCAAGTGTTGTAGCAGTAAAAGAAGATAATGGTAAGGCAACTATTTTCCCAGACACTTTAGTTGGGACAGACTCCCATACAACTATGATTAATGGCCTTGGAGTTTTAGGCTGGGGTGTTGGTGGAATTGAGGCTGAAGCTGGAATGCTAGGACAAGCTTCTTATTTTACAATTCCAGAGGTTATTGGTGTTAAGTTAAGTGGTAAATTAAGAGAAGGTGTAACAGCAACTGATGCAGCCCTTAAGCTTACTCAAATTTTAAGACAACACGGTGTTGTTGGTAAGTTCGTAGAGTATTTTGGTGAAGGTATGGAAACATTATCATTGGCAGATCGATCTACTATTGCTAATATGGCGCCGGAATATGGAGCTACTTGTGGTTTCTTCCCTGTAGATGAAGAAACAATAGCATATCTTTCATTAACAGGAAGATCTAATGAGCAAATAAAATTAGTAGAAAGCTATTTAAAAGCTAATAATATGTTTTATGAGCCAGGTAAAGAAGAACCAAAGTATACTGAGGTAATAGAACTAGACTTAAATACTGTGGAAACTTCCCTTGCAGGTCCAAAACGTCCTCAAGATTATATTGTCCTAGGTGATATGAAGGAGAAGTTTAATGAATCAATCACTAATCCACTAGGCAACTCAGGTCATGGTTTAACAGAAGAAGAGTTTGATAAAAAAGCTAAGATTAAGTTTGCAGATGGAAGAGAGTCAACACTTGAAACAGGTTCTGTTGTTATTGCATCTATTACTTCATGTACAAACACATCCAATCCTTCTGTAATGCTAGGAGCTGGTATACTTGCCAAGAAGGCAGTAGAAAAAGGTTTACAAGTTCCAGCACATGTAAAAACTTCCCTTGCACCTGGATCAAGAGTTGTAACAGGGTATTTAGAAAAAGCAGGACTTCAAGAATACTTAGATAAGTTAGGATTTAACACTGTTGGATACGGCTGTGCTACCTGTATTGGTAACTCAGGACCACTTCCAAAAGAAATAGAGGATAAGATTGTAGAAGAAGACTTGGTTGTAGCTTCTGTGTTATCAGGAAATCGTAACTTTGAAGGAAGAATCCATCAAAATGTTAAAGCTAACTACTTGGCGTCCCCTATACTTGTAGTGGCCTATGCCCTTGTAGGTACAGTAAATATTAACCTTCGTACCGATAGTTTAGGAAAAGATAAAGATGGTAAAGATGTTTATCTAAAGGATATTTGGCCTGACGAAAGAGAAATACAGGAAATTATTACAGAAAGTGTTACATCTGAGCTATTTAAGAAAGAGTACAGCCAAGTTTATAAGGCAAATGAAATGTGGAACAAGATAAAAATAGGCACGAGTCCACTATATGATTTTGATGAAGATTCAACTTACATTCAAAACCCTCCATTCTTTGATGATTTATCAAAAGAGCCATCCAAAATTAAATCACTAAATAACATGAGTGTAATTGCAAAGTTTGGAGACTCGGTAACAACAGACCATATCTCACCTGCTGGAGCAATAGGTAAAGGAACACCTGCAGAAAGATATCTTCTTGATAAAGGTGTTAAGGAAGACGACTTTAATACTTATGGTTCAAGGCGTGGAAATCATGAGATTATGATGAGGGGTACATTTGCAAATATCCGTATTCGTAACCATATGGCACCAGGTACAGAAGGTGGATTTACGAAATATTTACCAACTGGTGAATTTATGTCAATTTATGATGCATGTATGAAATACAAAGAGGACGGCGTTGGCCTTGTAGTTCTTACTGGTAAGGATTATGGAATGGGCTCATCTCGTGACTGGGCTGCAAAAGGGCCAAACCTTCTAGGAATAAAGGTGGTTATTGCAGAGAGTTATGAACGTATTCATCGCTCTAATTTAGTTATGATGGGAATACTTCCACTTCAATTTACAGATGGTGAATCATCTGATTCACTAGGTTTAACTGGAGAAGAGACTTTCTCAGTAGATATTGATGATAGTGTACAACCAGGTGATATCCTTAAGGTAACTGCAAAAACTGGTGATGGTAAGGTTAGCAAATTCTCAGCTATTGCAAGATTTGATTCTGCAGTGGAGATGGATTACTATCGTAATGGTGGAATCCTACAAATGGTTCTTCGCCAAAAGCTCGACAAGTAGGTAATTTTGTAATTATTTTATGATTATTTTGTGATAATTGGGAAAAGATATGTATAGATGTTGCAAAACTGAAGTTATGTGATTATAATAAAAACAAGATGGTAGATTTTTCTATTGGTTTAGTTAAAAACTTTTTGATACTTAATGACAATATATTACAACTATAATACGGAGGGAAAAGAATGGGTAAGAAGATTACAGATAAGGTGACTTGGGTTGGTAAGGTTGACTGGGAATTAGATACTTTTCATGGACAAGAGCTTTCAACTCATAGAGGTTCATCTTATAATGCGTATTTAATAAGAGACAAGAAAACTGTTTTAATTGATACAGTTTGGCAACCTTATGATAAGGAATTTGTTACTAGATTAAAAGCAGAAATCGATCTTAATGAGATTGATTACATTATTTCTAACCATGCTGAAATTGATCACAGTGGAGCTTTGTCAGAACTTTTAAGAGAAATTCCAGGTACTCCTGTATATTGTACAGATAAGGGCGCAAAACATTTGAAGGGCCATTTCCATGAAGACTGGAACTTTGTTACAGTAAAAACAGGAGATACTTTGGAAATTGGTGATGATAATCAGTTAGTATTTATTGAAGCACCTATGCTTCACTGGCCAGATTCAATGTTTACCTATATGACTGGTGAAAGTATTTTGTTTAGTAATGATGCATTTGGACAACACTATGCAACTGAGAGTCTTTACAATGATAAGGCAGAAGAAGCAGAAATCTATGAAGAAGCAATTAAGTATTATGCTAATATATTAACTCCATTTAGCCCAATGGTAACAAGAAAGATTAAAGAAGTATTAGGTCTTAATGTACCGGTTAGTTTAATTGCTACAAGTCATGGTGTTATTTGGAGAGATAACCCTACACAAATTATTGAAAAGTATTCAGAATGGGCAGATAATTATCAAGAAAACCAAATTACAATTTTATATGATACTATGTGGAATTCAACTAGACTAATGGCTGAAGCAATTGCAGAAGGAATTCAAAATGTAGATAAAGATGTTGTTGTTAAACTCTATAATATAAGTAAAGATGATAAGAATGATGTTACTACTGAGATATTTAAAGCAAAAGCAATTCTTTTAGGTTCCCCTACTATTAACAATGGATCCCTGCATGCAGTTAATGGATTACTAGGATATATAAAAGGATTGAAGTTTAAAAACAAAAAAGCAGCCGCATTTGGAAGTTATGGCTGGAGTGGTGAAAACGTTAAGCAACTAAGTGAAGAACTTGAAAAATGTGGTTTTAATTTGGTTGATGAGGGAATTCGTTCACTTTGGGTTCCAGATGAAGAAGAAAGAGCAAAACTTGTAAAATATGGTGAGGAATTTGTAGGTAAACTATAATTTCGCCTGAATTCTGAAGGTTTCTAGAAGGCTATACATTTTATCAGATATTGTAAAACCTTCTAGAAAGCTTTTTTATAAATTAAATAATTAGTTATAAAAAATAAAACAGCAGTAAGGTCATATGACCTTACTGCTGTTTTGTTTATGACTTAATTAATTTTCTAACACATAAATCTTTTTCCTTAATATATATCTCAGGAAAATAATGCTTAAAATTAAAGAACTAACTTCTGCAATAGGAATTGAATACCAAACTGCATTAAGACCAAAAAGATTACCGAATATATAGGCTAGCGGTAATATAAACACTAATTGTCTTGTAACTGAGTTTATCATAGATAAAAATCCATTACCTAAGGACTGGAATAGTGATACACATACAATAGAAAAACCAGCAAAGATAAAGCTAAAGCTTATTATTCTAAGGGCTGGAACTCCGATTTGCAACATTTCATCTGAAGCATTAAATAGACCTAATAATTTATCAGGTATTGTTTGGAAGATAACGAATCCAATTAACATAACAACCATAGCAGTAATAATACTTAGTTTAATTGTATCAAGTATACGCTTTTTGTTTTTGGCTCCATAGTTATAAGCGATTATAGGAACCATACCATTATTAAGTCCAAAGACTGGCATAAATACAAAGCTCTGTAGCTTGAAATATATTCCATAAACAGATACAGCTGTAGGTGTAAATGTTATAAGAAGATTATTAATAAAATATGTCAAGAATGAACCAATTGTTTGCATAATAATTGATGGAAAACCTACAGAATATATATTTTTGATTATAGCCCAGTTTGGTTTGAAATCTTTAAATGATAAGTTAATCTCTTTGTTTTTTGTAATATTAAAATATATGGCTACCGACGCAGCTAATACTTGTCCTATTACAGTTGCTATGGCTGCACCTGTTACCCCTAGTGCAGGAAATCCAAATAGACCAAAAATCATTATAGGATCAAGAATAATATTAGTTACAGCACCAATAATCTGAGTAATCATACTAAGAAAGGTTTTACCTGTTGACTGTAAAAGACGTTCAAATATAACCTGCATAAATGTTCCAGCTGAAAAAAGCGTTACCATATTTAAGTATTCCATTGAATACCTGATGATTTGTGGATCTGCTGTTTGAGATAGAATAAAAACCCTACCAAAAAGGAGACCTAGAATGGCAAATACAACAGACCATATTACTGAAAGAAATATGCCATTTGTTGCTGCTAGATTAGCTTTTTCGTAGTTCTTTTCTCCAAGGCTTCTAGACAACAAGGCATTCATACCTACTCCAGTACCTAGTGCGATACCAAACATAAACATTTGCCAGGGAAATACCAATGTAAGTGCTGTAAGAGCGTCTTCGTTGATTTGTGCAACAAACATACTATCTACTATATTATATAGTGATTGCACAAGCATAGATAGCATCATTGGAACTGACATTGAGAACAGCAATCTATTGATTGGCATCGTACCCATTTTATTTTCTTTAATACTTTCCAAATTATATCCTCTCCTTTTGTATTTTAAACGATTGTATACATGTTTAAAAAGTTATTATATTCAAAATTGAACAAAAAAAAGGCTGGTGCAAATGAAATACCTGCATCGGCCAGTGCTTTTGCTTTATAGATAGTATTTTAGTCCTATTCAAATGAAATGTCAAGAATAATACTTTACAAACATTAAATAGAAAAGTTAGGTATGATACAAAATAGTAGCCAAAATAAAAAGGCTAGATAAATATTGTCAAATTATTTAACTTTATAAAATATTATAGGTGTGGTAGTATGGTTATATTATTGATACTATAATTCTTGTCTTTTGTAGAGATTTATCTGACTTTTAGGAGATATATAAAATATGAAACATTTACTAATAATTATAATTAGCATAAGTGTGATTTTCCTCTCTGCTTGTGATTTTGATATACTAAAAAATGGCAAACCTGAGGGTAATTACCCACAAGACGAAACTAAGTTAAATGATGACAATGAAGCGGGTCAAAAAGACAAAAAATACTTAACGGCAATTACAAAATCTGAAAATCCTGACCTTTCGGATATTTTATCTGTGGGATATGAATTTGTGGTTGATCTTTTAACAGAAGATTTTGAAAGAATAGAAAGTCTTTACCCCTATAATGAAGAAATGAAAAATATTATTTTACTTAAGGAAACGAAAAAAGAGATTACTTTTCATAATTTAGACATGGGTGAAGTTGAAAAAATAAATGAGGCATATATTTACCATTATGGAACAAATAGATTTGTTATGGTTCCTGTAGAGGCGTCGCTTCACAACTTGAACTTGCAAATTAGTTTTAATAAAGATAATGAAATTATTGGATTTTCTTATGAAGAATACCAAAAGAAATCTTCAGCCAAATCAAGAGAAAAGTCTGAAGGTATAGAAGAGGAGGAATTTTCCTTTTATAGTGATGGACATGTAATGGCTGGAACTTTTACTAGTCCTAGATATGGTGAAGATGACGGCTTTCAGGAAAGTTATCCTTTGGTAGTTTTAGTTCATGGCTTTGGACCTAGTGATAGGGATTCAAGTATTTTTGAAAACAAACCTTTTAGAGATATCGCTTGGGCTCTTGCTGAGTCGGGAATTGCAAGCTACAGATATGATAAAAGAACTTATATTTATGAGGATTTAGTTAAATCCCCTGGCTTTACCGTATATGATGAAACTATTAATGATGCTATAGCAGCTACTAATATGGCTAGAGAGCTAAAGAATGTAGACCCTAATAGGGTATATGTATTAGGAGCAAGCCAGGGAGGGTATTTACTTCCGCGAACTGCAGAAGGACTTACAGATGTTGCAGGATATATATTTGTTTCAAGCCCTGCCCAGCATATGAAAGCCTATTTGAAAGAGCAATATGAGTATTTGGCTATGGAAGATGGCAAGATTAGTCTTGAAGAACATACCGCAATCAACCAGGTAATAGAGGAGATAAACAAGTTAGAAAGACCAAATGAAATTGCTACAGACGGAATGGTACAAGGTTATAATAAAAATTATTGGATAGATCTTAATAGGTATAATCCAATTCAAACTGCAGGTAAAATTACAAATCCTGTTTTAGTTTTACAAGGAGAAAGAGATTATCAAGTTACAACAAAGCAATATAACTTATGGATGAATACTTTTTTTGAGGAAGATAACTGGACTTTTAAGTCTTACCCTGGATTAAATCATTTTATGATGAAGGGTGAAGGTAATTCTTATTCTAGTGAATATAGAATAAAAAGCCATGTAGACCTACAAGTAATTCAAGACATTGCTAATTTTATTTTCACAAATGTAGTAGAATAATAAGGATTAATATTAGTTAGACAACTAGAAATCTAATATTAGATTAAATAATAGATGATATTTATTTGATTAGATATAATAATGGATGATATCTATAATAGATGGTATCTATTTGATTATATCTTTAAGATAGGAAGGTATATATGAGAGTAGGAATAGGATATGACGTTCATCGTTTGGCAGAAGGAAGAGATTTGATAATTGGCGGAGTTAAAATTCCCTATGAAAAGGGACTACAGGGACATTCTGATGCAGATGTTTTAACCCACGCAATCATGGATAGTTTATTAGGTGCAGCAGCCCTTGGAGATATAGGAAGACATTTTCCAGATACAGATGAAAGATACAAAGGTTCAAGTAGCATAGAATTGCTTAAGGAAGTAAGGAAACTAATAGAAGAAAAGCATTATATTGTAGAGAATATAGATGCAGTGATTGTAGCTCAAAAGCCTAAGATGGCTCCACATATTCCAACTATGATTAAAAACATCGCACTAACTCTTGGTATTGAAGAAGACCAGGTTAATGTAAAGGCTACAACTGAGGAAGGACTTGGAGTAACAGGGGAAGGACAAGGGATTTCATCTCAGGCTGTATCAATGTTAAATTCAGCCGCCAATTATAATTACTATGGTTTCGATCCCCTAGAAGAAGAAAGAGGCTGTAGTGGATGTAGTGGATGCCATAAACATAATGGGTAAATTATTACAAAACAACTTATCTAATTGGAAAACTCAAAGAATCTAATTATTATAATACTACTATAACATTGTTATAAGACTGCTATATCAAAGGAGAGAGATTTTATCAAATATGGACTATCAATTGTTTACAAGTATAGAGAAAGTTACAATTAAAAGTGAATATGAGGTAAAACAAGACATATATGATTTATGGCAGGAGTGTTTTGGTGATTCTGATAAGTATACTGATTTTTATTTTGACTGGAAAATAACCTGGAATCAAGTATTTCTTATATATTATGGCAGAGAACTTGCAGCTATGCTTCATTTGAACCCCTATGTACTAATGGCTAGAGGGGAAGAACTTCCCGTTAATTATATAGTAGGGGTTGCAACCAAGAAAAGCCATCGAAGAAAAGGTCTTATGAGCAAACTTTTATCAGCTTCTATGGAGGAAATGTATAATAAAAAAGAGCCATTTACTTACTTGATGCCAGCAAAAGAAAGTATCTATCTTCCTTTTGACTTTAGGATTGTTTATGAACAGGACTTTTGGAATGATAAATTAATACAAGCAAGGTCAAAAGAAGGCATAGATTCCAAAGAAAGCCTCAAGGTGGCTAGTCTAGATAAGGAAAGTCATAGTGTTGCAGGAAAAAGTATAAGTGATATAAAAGTAATCGCTTTAGACGAAAAAGATATGGGAAAAACTAATGAACTAGTTACATTTTCAAATGACTTTCTTACTGGCAAGTATGATGTTTTTGTAAAGCGAACACCATATTATTACAAAAGACTAATTAATGAAATGAAAAGTTCAAGTGGAGATGTACTTCTATGTTATAATAAGGATAGACTTATTGGTTGTTTGTCATACATGGCAGAACAAGCTGTATATATTACTGAGCTTATTGTGGATAAGGAAAAAGAGGCTGATGTTCTTATACAAGTTTGGAATTACTTAGCATCAGTTACAGACTTAGGTATTTATAGGAGAAAACAAGGAAGTCAAGTACCTGCAATTATGACTAGAATAGTTAACTTAAAAGCATTTGTAAGAAGGCTTACTGCAAAAACCCCTATAAGTTTAAATATAAGAATTATGGATCCAATTATAAAAGCTAATACAGGAAACTTCCTATTAACTATCAATAAAATGGGAGGAAGTATTGAAGAAACTACTAATGAGCCAGATCTAGTGGTTGATATAGCAGATTTATCTAAAATGTTTTTTGGCCAGTTAGAAGAAAAAGAACTGGACAAGCTATTGTTGGAATCAAGTAAAGACTTAGGACTTGATAAAATTAGTTACTATAAAAATTTATTTATAAATGACGTAGTTTAAATCTAATTCTATAGTAGGAGGTAACTTATGAGGATATCATTTGAAGAAATGAAAGCAGAAATTAAGAGGGTACTATTAAAGGCAGGATTATCAGAGGAAAAAGCTGAGATTTGTGCACAAACACATACTGAAACTAGTAGGGATGGGGTTTATTCCCATGGATTAAATCGTATTCCAAGATTCTATAATTATTGTAAAAAGGGATGGGTTGATCCAGATGGCAATCCAGAACTAATAGGCCAAGCAGGATTAATGGAAAACTATGATGGTAACTTAGGTCCTGGTATAACTAATGCTAAGTTTAGTTCACAAAGAGCAATAGAACTTGCTAAAAAGCATGGTATCGGAGTTGTAGCTTTAAGAAATACAACCCACTGGATGCGTGGAGGAACTTATACATGGGATATTGCAAATGAAGGTTTGATAGGAATAGCCTGGACTAATACAGAAAGTTGTATGCCAGTTTGGGGAAGTACACAACCTTCTGTTGGTAATAATCCTTTATGTATTGGGGTTCCAAGAGAAGAAGGAAATGTGGTTTTGGATATGGCAATGTCACAGTATTCCTTTGGTAAATTACAGGTAACTAGATTAGCTGGAGAAGAACTACCATATCCAGGGGGATATGATAAAGACGGTAATGTAACCTCTGATCCTGGTGCGATTGAAGAATCAGGAAGAATACTTCCAACAGGCTATTGGAAAGGTAGTGGACTTACAGTTGTACTTGATTTATTAGCAGCCATTTTATCAAATGGAAACACTACTGCTCAAATGGATGTTATTGCTAAAGGAAGCTGTGGAAGTTGTAGCCAAATATTTATTGCTGTTAATCCTTATATGTTTGCTTCAAAAGAAGAGGTAGATAAAATACTTAAGGATACAATAAATCAGATACATTCAGCTAATCCAATAACAGAGGGTAGACCACCTAGATATCCAGGTGAAGGGACATTAAAAACAAGAGAAATTAATAATGAAAAGGGAATTTTGGTAGATGAAAGTGTATGGGAAAAAGTACGTTCTTTATAAAATTCATTGACAAAACTCCAAAGATTGCATAAAATAATTTATAATAAAATTATTACATTAAAATTATTACATTAAACTATAAATTAAAAGCGTGGAACAGAAAAGTAGTTAATATAAAAGGCAACAGAGAGAGAATGTCATCGGCTGGAAGCATTCTTTGCTAGAATATAGACGAAGTGCATCTGGGAGCTGACTAGGTGAGGGGCAACCTTAGCCTATTCCGGTACAAACCGTTATTATGTTAAAGTAGAATTCTTCTTTCTAGCTAAGAGTTATTAGATAACAATTCTTATATGAGAATTATTATTTAATAAAAATTATCTAAGAATAATTATTTAAGAAAGATTATTTAATAATGGAATTCTAAATCAATAGAGTGGAACCACGAAAAACTTCGTCTCTTTTTTATAGAGACGAAGTTTTTGTTAATTTATTAAAGATAAAATAAAACATATAAAACTTATCACAAATTAATATCTTAAGTAATAAAGTATTTGTTAAAGTGACATTTATATAGTAATTGGAGGTTGTATCAATGGGGATAATAAGTTATATTAAAGAAGAAATGAAAGTAATAAAGGAAAGAGATCCTGCTATTAAAACTCCATGGGAAGTGTTTTTATATCCGAGTTTTAAGGCTATATTAAGATATAGGATTGCCCATAAGCTTTATAAAAGAGGTCACTATTTCTGGGCAAGGTGGTTGTCTCAAAAAACTGTACGTAAAACAGGAATAGAAATCCACCCTGGTGCAGTAATAGGGAAGGGTTTATTTATTGACCATGGAACAGGTGTTGTAATAGGTGAAACGACAATTATAGGTGACAATGTAACAATCTATCAGGGGGTAACTCTTGGTGGTACAGGTAAGGAACAAGGTAAGCGTCATCCGACTATAAAAGATAACGTAATGATTAGTGTAGGAGCCAAAGTTTTAGGGTCATTTACCATAGGAGAGAATTCAAAAATTGGAGCTGGTTCCGTGGTACTATCAGAAGTTCCCCCAAACTCAACTGTTGTAGGTGTTCCAGGGCGGGTTGTTAAACGTGATAATGTAAAGATGCCACGTGAAGATATGGATCAAGTTCATTTACCAGATCCAGTCTTAAACGACTTAAGGCGTTTACAAAATGAAAATCACAAGCTAATAAAGGAGCTAAAACGTGTATGCTCTAAGGTTGACCAAATGGCATTGGATTTTTCGGAAGAGCCGCTAGAAACCCTTGGAAAGGCTACATCAATAAAAAATAATTAAATATATTAAGTTTCGTAATTGACTAATTGTAAATATTAGAAAGAGGAGAACCCATGAAAATATATAATACATTAAATAGGCAAAAGGAAGAATTTATACCTATTGAAGAAGGCAAAGTTCGCATGTATGTTTGCGGGCCTACAGTTTACAACTATATTCACATAGGCAATGCAAGGCCGGTTATATTTTTTGATACAGTAAGAAGATACTTTGAATACAAAGGTTACGAAGTTAATTATGTATCTAATTATACTGACATAGATGACAAAATTATTAATAAAGCTAACGAGGAAGGTGTCACTGCTAAAGAAATTTCTGAAAGATATATAAAAGAATACCAAACAGACTTGAAAGGTCTTGGAGTAAAGGCCACTACACATAGTCCAAGGGCTACAGAAGAAATAGATGGCATGATTAATATGATTTCTGATTTAATTGAAAAAGGCTTTGCCTATGAAAAAAAAGGAACAGTTTACTATAGAACAAGAAGATTCGATGGGTATGGCAAGTTATCAAAGAAAAACCTTGATGACTTAGAAGCAGGTGTTCGTATAGCTGTTGATGAAGAAAAAGAAGATAGTATGGATTTTGTTTTATGGAAACCTAAAAAAGAAGGAGAACCTGCATGGGCTTCACCATGGGGTGAGGGAAGACCAGGTTGGCATATTGAGTGTTCAGTAATGAGTACTACTTATTTAGGCGAAGAAATTGATATTCATGGGGGTGGAGAAGATCTGATTTTCCCACATCATGAGAATGAGATAGCTCAGACTGAAGCTTGTACAGGAAAAACTATGGCAAGATACTGGATGCATAATGGATTCTTAAATATTGATAATAAAAAGATGTCCAAATCAGAAGGTAATTTCTTCACTGTTCGTGAAATTGGAGACCAATATCCTCTATCTGTTGTGAGATTTTTTATGTTAAGTGCTCATTATCGTACTCCAGTCAACTTTAGTAAAGAATTAATTGAGTCATCCAAGAATGGACTGGAAAGAATCCAAAATGCAGTATTTAATTTGGAATATATATTGGCTAACACAGCGGTTGAAAACCTCAAAGATGGTGAAGTAGAGACACTAGAAAAAATTGACAAACTAAATCACAAATTTGAAGAAGCTATGGATGA
>CAZOSE010000006.1:0-3643 GCA_964582385.1 uncultured Lachnospiraceae bacterium | reverse complement strand
GGATCGGTTTGATGCGGCGATGGATGATGACTTCAATACGGCAGATGCAATTTCTTCTATATTTGAAATAGTAAAAGTGACAAATAGTGAAATCACAGCAGAAAGTTCAAAGGAATTAATTAAAAAGGCATTAGATAAGATCCTTGTTTTATCTGATGTTCTTGGAATCGAAGCTAAGAAGGAAGAAGAATTATTAGATGAGGATATTGAAAAGAAAATTCAGGATAGGCAAGAAGCAAGAAAGAATAGGGATTTTTCAAAAGCAGATGCAATCCGTGATGAATTACTAGAAAAAGGAATTATCCTAGAAGATACAAGAGAAGGGGTAAGATGGAAGAGAGAATAGATAAGGGTTCTGAGTTAGGTCTGGTTAATTTTATAAATCTTCAGATGGATATATCAGGTGTTGATGTTAACACGCTATCCCCCTTAGTCCTCGCATTTATAGGAGACGGGGTATATGACCTAGTTATCCGTACAATAGTCGTAGAAAAGGGCAATGCACGTGTTAAAGATTTGCATAAACAATGTAGCGATCTTGTAAAAGCATCTGCACAAGCAAAACTATATAGAAATATAGAGGATGAATTAACAGAAGAAGAAACACTTGTTTTTAAAAGAGGTCGTAACACAAAAACAAAAACCCAAGCTAAAAATGCAAGTAAGTCTAGTTATCGTATTGCTACTGGTATCGAGACACTTATTGGGTATTTATATTTAACAAATAACTTTACAAGAATTCTAGAACTGATTAAAATTGGTTTAGACGAGGAAAATTAATATAAGATTATATTTATATATTTTATTATTATATTATAGATGGAGGCAATAAAGGTTATGAAATATGAAGAATTTAAAATAGAAGGTAAAAATGCTGTTATTGAAGCCTTCCGTTCAGGAAAAACAATAGACCGTGTGTTTATATTAGAAGGAAGTCATGATGGACCTACTAATACAATTATTAGAGAGGCTAAAAAGACGGATGCAATAATTGACTTTGTTAAAAAAGAACGACTAGACCAAATGTCTGAAAATGGAAAACATCAAGGAGTTATTGCAAATGCAGCAGCATATGAATATGCAACAGTTGAAGAAATTTTACAAGTTGCAAAGGAAAAAGGGGAACCGCCATTTATAATTCTTTTAGATAGCATACAAGATCCTCATAATTTGGGTGCTATTATTAGAACTGCAAACCTTGCAGGAATTCATGGAATTATCATTCCTAAAAGACGGGCAGTAGGCTTAACTGCAACAGTTGCCAGAGCTTCAGCTGGTGCAATTAACTATACACCAGTTGCTAAGGTAACCAATCTTTCAGATACTATAGAAAAGTTAAAAAAAGAAGGAATGTGGTTCGTTTGTGCTGATATGGACGGAGAACTAATGTATAATCTTGATTTAACTGGACCTATCGGTATGGTAATTGGAAATGAAGGTGAAGGTGTAGGAAGGTTAATTAAAGAAAAATGTGACTTTGTTTCTAAGATTCCTATGTATGGTGATATTGATTCTCTAAATGCATCTGTAGCAACAGGAGTTTTAGCCTATGAAATTGTAAGACAAAGATTAAAGGTGTAATCTAGTATTAAAATGGAGATTAATGAAATTGTAGTGGATAAAGTACAATTTATATAAAGATCTATAGAAAAAATCAGGCCAGGAAGAATAACTTTCTTGGCCTGATTTTTAATGTTAAATTAAATGGTTTTAAACAACTAAATCATCAACTGTTTCTATGAAGTTAGAGACTAAAACACTATGTTCTATTAATTTGTCTAATATTTTTTCTACATAGACTTTGCAATAAGATAATGGCTCAGTATATTCTGCCACAACATGATCCTGATTGCTATATTGAACTAACGAGATACCATAAAGTGGTTTAGATCTTACCTCCCTTTCTTCAACCAAATAATATTTAATAGTTACTTGTTCATTATCTTCTAGTTTTAATGTTCTTTTACCTTTTAAATAAAGTGATTGCATTTTTATTCCCCTTTTTTATAAAATTATACTCACAAACTTATTATATTTCGTAAACTATTTTAAATCCATATTAATAAATAACAAACTTATATAATTAACTTGTATAAAGTGTCAAATTGGGTGTAAAATAATGGATAATCATATAATATTTGCTCTCATCTTACAAAGAATAAAGAATATTTTGTGGATTGTTAACAAATTAACAATAATGTATTGTATTAAAGGTTTATTCTATAAGTTACAAAAGACAAAGCTATTTAAATGTTGTTTAGTGCTGGTAGGTTCATTAATAAAATATAAATAGTTAACATAATATTATAGTGTGTAAAAAAACGAAAAACTGATTTAAATAAAAACTATTAAAAAACAAATTTTAATAACAGCTATTTTTAATAAAAAGGTGTTAAATAAAAAGTCCTTGCAAATACTTATAAACTTACTGGTTTTAATTGATTTAATGAAATAAAGGTGTTACAATTTTGTAAAATAGTGTTGAATAGACGCGAAAACACAGACTAAATATTAAGGGAGTTATGAATGAGAATAGAAAAAAGAAAAAACTTTTTAACCAACTTTTTTTATTTTGCACTTATAATAGGATTAGCTTATATAGGGGTTAAATATCTAGTGCCTGCTCTTTTACCTTTCGTAATAGGGCTAATTATAGCGGTTATATTTAAAGGTCCTGCAGATAAGCTTGCAACACGAACTGGAATAAAGAGATCATATATATCTGTTTTAATACTTATTATTTTTTATACTATATTTTTTGGAGCGGTAGCACTAGTTGGGGCGCAGCTACTTTCCTTAGTGCAAGATACTGTGTATAAGATTCCTAGTTTTTATACAGATACTATTGAACCAATTTTAATTGAACTTACAGATAAGTTTTTTGTAAACTTTCCACAGATAGAAAACAACATTGATCAAATACTAGATAGTGTAAGTGATTCCGTTTATTCGTTTTTAACAAATTTATCTACAAGTCTGGTATCAGGAGTTGCTCTTCTTGCCACAAAATTACCATCATTATTAATTAATTCTGTTTTCACTATTGTTTCTTCATTTTTCTTTACAATTGATTATCATGATGTTACAGAATTTGTGTTTAAACAATTGCCGGAAAAGAGTGCAATTCAAGCAAGAGGCATTAAAGAAAATGTAATAGTAACCTTATGGAAATATATAAAGTCATATGCATTTTTAATGTCTATTACATTTGTAGAGTTAACAATAGGTATGGTAGTTCTAGGAATAGGTAATCCCCTTGCAGTAGGAGCTATTGTTGCAATTATTGACGTACTTCCAGTACTTGGGACTGGTACAATACTAATACCTTGGGCAATAATCGGATTTATATTTAACGATTTTAAAATTGGTATTGGAATGATACTACTTTATGTAATTATTACTGCAGTAAGACAAACTTTAGAACCTAGAGTTATAGGTAAACAAATAGGATTACATCCAATCGCTACCTTAATTAGTATATTTGTTGGAGGCCAATTGTTTGGAATAGTTGGAATCTTTTTATTACCAATTACTTTAACAGTTATAAAACAGATGAATGATGAAGGGGTAATACATTTATTTAAGTGATGTTTTAGGGATTGACAAAGAAAGCCTTAGTATGATAGAATATAAAATCGTTAGG